>DAIMIM010000106.1:0-6140 GCA_036722755.1 Caldimonas sp.
GGCTTCGCGGCAGACGGATTCGCCGCCGCGCACGACTTGCCCGATCTGTTCGACGGTGAGCTTGTCGATCGGCATGGCGACCAGCGCCAGGGCCATGATCGGCCGGCCGCCCATCGCATAGACATCGCTGATCGCGTTGGTCGCCGCGATGCGGCCGAAGTCGAACGGGTCGTCGACGATGGGCATGAAGAAATCGGTCGTCGCGATGAGCGCCTGCTCGTCGTTGAGCTGGTACACGGCGGCATCGTCGGCGGTCTCGATGCCGACGAGCAGCTCCTTGGGAACGATGCCTCCGGCGCTCGAACGAAGAATTTCCGAGAGCACGCCCGGCGCGATCTTGCAGCCGCACCCGCCGCCGTGCGAGAAGCTGGTCAGACGCAGCTCGGCGCCGGGAAGGGCACAGGCGTTCGTGTCGGCAGTCATGCGAGCTCTCTGAGGTCGAAGGAGGCGATTGTCTCAGGGGTCGCGGGACGGCGGTGACCGACGAATCGCGGCTCGCTGGCACACTTCAGCGAATGTCCAGCCGGCATGCCTTCGACGCCCATCGACGCCTGCTCGGTCACGCGCTCGCCGATGCGTTGCGCGAGAGCCGGGCGACGACGCTTGCCCGCGTCGTCGACGCGAGCGATGCGGCCTGGCGGGTGCCGCGGCAGCACGGCATCAATCCGGTGGCGTGGGAATTGGGACACCTGGCCTGGTTCGCAGAATTCTGGATCCTGCGCGGGCCGCACGCGCTCGGCGACGACGGCCTCGTCGTCGCGGCCCGGCCACCGCGCATCGCCGGGCCGGATGCGGTTTTCGATTCAGCACGCCTTGCCCACGCCAGGCGCTGGGACACGGCGCTCCCTTCCCGCGACGCCTTGCTCGCCACGCTGCGCGAGCAGCTCGACGCCTGCATCGAGGCGATCCCGGCGACGGATGACGATTCTGCGCACGACCTGCATCGCCTCGCTCTCTTCCATGAAGACATGCACGGCGAAGCGCTCCTCTGGCTGCGTTCCGCCCTGGCTTGGCCGGCGCCCGTCGGGCTCGGAGCGATGCCGGCATCGCCCGGCGGCGACCCATTGCGAATCGACGGCGGGCTCGTGCAGATCGGACGCCGCGACGATGTCGCAGGCTTTTCGTTCGACAACGAGCAGCCGGTGCGGACGATCCGCATCGCGCCGTTCGAGATCGATGCCTGCCCCGTCACCGCCGGCCGCTTTCTTCGTTTCGTCGAAGCTGGCGGCTACGACGAACCGGACTACTGGCCCGGCGCCGCCGGCGCGTGGCGCGCCGGGATGGGCAGGCCGCACCCGGCCCGTTGGCGCCGCCTGGAACATGGCGGCTGGGAAACGCGCTGGTTCGACCATTGGGCCGCGCTCGACCTCGACGCCCCGGCCATCCACGTCAACGCCTGGGAAGCAGAAGCGTATTGCCGCTGGGCCAAGCGCCGCCTGCCGACGGCGGCGGAGTGGGAAACGGCTGCCGCAGAGCCACGGTTTTTCTGGGGAGCCAGCGTCTGGGAGTGGACGGCTTGCGCTTTC
Organism: Caldimonas sp.; assembly: GCA_036722755.1. GTDB lineage: Bacteria > Pseudomonadota > Gammaproteobacteria > Burkholderiales > Burkholderiaceae_C > Schlegelella_A. The sequence goes on from DAIMIM010000106.1 coordinate 1,527, forward strand.
GAGCCTTACGCCGGATTTCGCGCCGGGCCGTACCGCGACTACTCGCAGCCATGGTTCGGCGATCATCGCGAGTTGCGCGGCGGATCGTTCGCCACGCACGCGCGCATGCACCATCCGAGCTACCGAAATTTCTTCACGCCCGAGCGCAACGATGTCTTCGCCGGGTTTCGAACCGCCTCCACGCCTTCTTGACACACAGGATTCCCCATGTCGATCTTTCGCTCGTTGCTCGCCATCTCGGCGCTCGTTGTCGGGCTCGTCCCCAGCCATTCCGCCTTCGCGCAGGCCGGGGTGCTGCGTGTGTCTGCCATTCCCGACGAGGCGCCGACCGAGCTGCAGCGCAAGTTCAAGCCACTCGGCGACTACCTGAAGAAGGCGACCGGGCTCGACGTCGAATTCATACCCGTGACCGACTACGCCGCCGTGGTCGAAGGGTTGGCCACGAACAAGCTCGATCTCGCCTGGCTCGGCGGCTTCACGTATGTGCAGGCACGCCTTCGCACCAACGGCGGCGCCATTCCTATCGTCCAACGCGCCGAAGACGCGACGTTCACGAGCCGATTCATCGTGCCGCTCAACAGCACGGCGAAAACGCTCGCCGATCTGAAGGGCAAGACCTTTGCCTTCGGCGCTCCTTCGTCGACCTCGGGTAGCCTGATGCCGCGCTACTACCTGCTGAAGGCCGGCATCGATCCCGAGCACGACTTCAAGTCGGTGGCCTTCTCGGGGGCGCACGACGCGACGGTCGCATTCGTGGCGGCAGGGCGGGCGGAAGCGGGCGTGCTGAACGCGTCGGTGATGGACAAGCTGATCGAGAGCCACAACGCGAACGTCGCCAAGGTTCGCGTGCTCTCGATCACGCCGCCTTACTTCGACTACAACTGGACCGTTCGGCCGGGCCTCGATCCGGCACTGACGAAAAAGCTCACGGACGCCTTTCTCCAGCTCGACCCAAGCAAGCCTGACATGAAGGAGATCATGGATCTGCAGCGCGCATCGAAATTCATTGCGACCAAGAGCTCGAACTACGACGGCATCGAGGCAGCGGCGCGCTCGGCCGGTCTCATCAAGTAGGCAGCGTCGCGACGTTGCGCCACATGAGCCTGCAGCTCGACGCAGCCGGCCTCGTGCACGCCAACGGGCACCGCGCGCTGCGTGCCGTCTCGTTGTCGCTGGCCCGCGGCGAGCGCGTCGCCGTCGTCGGCCCTTCGGGCGCCGGCAAGACGACGCTGGTGCGCCTTCTCGGCACCTCGCTTCGGCCGACCGAAGGCAGCCTCGCTGTCGCGGCGGCGGACCCATGGCGGCTCGGTGCGAACGACTTGCGGCGGCTGCGCGCCCGCATCGGTGTCGTCCACCAGAACCCGCCGATCCCGCCGCGGCTGCGCGTCGTCACCGCCGTGCTCGCGGGCCGGATCGGCAGCTGGTCGACGTGGAAGGCGCTCGCTTCGCTGATCGTGCCGCGCGACATCGCCGGCGTGCGGGAGGCGCTGGCGCCCCTCGACCTCGCGGACCGGGTCTTCGATCGATGCGATCGTCTTTCGGGCGGTCAGCTGCAGCGCGTCGGCATCGCCCGCGTGCTCTACCAGCGGCCCGACTTCATCCTCGCCGACGAACCGGTCTCGTCGCTCGACCCGAGGCTCGCCGACGAGGCGATCGGCGCTCTCGTCGCTGCCAGCGAAGCGAATCGCGCCACCCTCGTCGCCTCGTTGCACGCGGTCGATCTCGCACTGAAGTGGTTCCCGCGCATCGTCGGCATGAAGAGCGGCGAAATCGTCTTCGACCGCCCGACCGCAGCGGTCACGACGGCGATGCTGCACGAGCTCTATGCCAACGAAGGCCGCACCCTGCCGACCCAGGGGGTCGACGATCCGGACGAAGGCGTCCTCGCCGGGAAGGTGCTGAGGCTGAAGCGGTCCGGCTGCCAATGACCAGCAGCCGATGAGCGCAGCCGCGCCGCTGTTCGCAGCGACCGCCAGGTCGCCGCGCGACCCCGCGACGCGCGGCCGGCTGACCGCGCTTGCACTCGGCCTCGTCATCCTCTGGCCGCTGCTCGCGCTCGCCCAGTTCCATCCGTGGGAGCTGTTCGGCAGCGACAACCTGGAGGTGATGGGGAATTTTCTCGCCGGCTTCTTCCCGCCATCGGCCGAGCCCGGGTTTCTTGCCTTGCTCGGCAAGGCGACGCTGGAGACCCTGGCGATTGCGACGGCCGGCATCTCGCTGGCGTTCATCGTCGCCGCGCCGTTGGCAATCCTCGCCACGCGGCCACTCGCGGCGGCGCGCATCGGCCCGGGCCCGGGCGCCATGCGCAGCGCCGCCGTGCGAACCATCGTGCGCGGCGTGCTCACCGCCTTGCGATCGGTTCCGGAGGTGGTCTGGGCGCTGGTCTTCGTTCGCGCTCTCGGGCTCGGCCCGGGCGCCGGCGTGCTGGCACTCGCCGTGACGTACGGCGGCATGCTCGGCAAGGTCTACACCGAAATTCTCGAGTCGGGCGACACGCGCTCGGCGCGCGCCTTGCTCGAAGCAGGGAGCGGCCGCCTCGGCGCGCTGTTCTATGCGCTTGTTCCCGGCGCGGCGCAGGAGCTTGCCTCGTACACCGTGTACCGCTGGGAGTGCGCGGTGCGGGCGTCGGTGGTGATGGGGTTCGTCGGCGCCGGCGGCCTGGGCCAGCTCATGGACCAGTCGATGAAGATGCTCAACGGCGGCGAGACGAGCTCGATCCTCCTCACGTTTCTCGCCCTCGTCATCCTCGCCGACGTCCTCAGCTACGTCATCCGCAAGGTGCTCGCATGACATCGGCGGCGAGTGTGCGCGACGACGGGCACAACGACCGCGGACCCTGCCTGTCCTGCATCGCGCTCGCGCTGGCCTTGCTGGCGGCCGTCGTCGGCAGCTTCGCGTATCTCGCCGTCGACTATCGCCAGCTCTTCAGCAGCGAATCGGTGCACCTGATGCGCAAGTTCGTGGGCGAGTTCTTCCCGCCCGACCTGTCTGCGGCCTTCGTTGCCAAGGCGGCTTGGGGTGCGCTGCAGACCTTCGCCGTCGCCGCCGTCGGAACCTTGCTGGCCGTGCTGGCCGGCGGCGTTCTGGCGCTGCCGGCGGCAGGGCGTTTCGGCATGGCGCCACGGCTGGCTGCGCGTCTCCTCCTCAACTTCCTGCGCAGCGTGCCCGAGCTGGTGTGGGCCGCGCTCATGGTGATCGCCGCCGGCCTCGGGCCGTTCGCCGGCACGCTCGCGCTCGCGCTGCATACGACCGGAGTCCTCGGCAGGCTCTATGCGGAAAGCCTGGAGAACGTGCCCGAATGGCCCGAGCGGGCGCTTCGCGAAGCGGGCAGCGGACGCATCTCAGCGTTCGCGTATGCCACGCTGCCGCTCGTCACGGCGCAGGGAGTCGCTTATGCGCTGTACCGGCTCGAGATGAACATCCGGATGGCCGCCGTCCTCGGCTTCGTGGGCGCAGGAGGCCTTGGCCAGCTGCTCTACTTCCATCTGTCGCTCTTCCAGGAGGCACAGGCCGCGACGCTTCTGATCGCCATGTTCCTGCTCGTCTTCGCGGTCGATTCGCTGAGCGCGGTGGTGCGCGCACGGCTGGCGCCCGCGAACGGCTGAGGGTGACCGGGGCCTGTCAACGCTGAGCCGATCGGAAGGAGTGTTCACATCCTGGCGCGACGGATCGCGCTCGCCGAAAGCACGGCGGCAAGCCCGATGGCGAAGAGCGCACCCAGGCCGGACCCTGGCGGCACGTATCGAACTTCGATCAGCCAGACGCCCGCGACCCAGATCACGATCCCGACCGCAAGCCAGCCATCGTCGATGAACAGGCCCAGGATTTCCTTCCCGATGACCACGACGCGACTCGTGGGGCGAGGCGGTTTGACGTCGGTTTTCTTCGGCGAATGTCCCAGGGCGGGGCGCAGCCCGGCGCACAGGCGCATCAGGACAAGCGCGACGACCAGAAATGCCGCGATCAACGCCAGCACCGCCCAGTCGGCGCCCGGCCACCCCAGACCGATGCCTTCGCCGACCCAGAACGTGCCGAAGGCCGACAGCATCACGCCGACTCCGAACTTGAGTGCGTTCTCGGGCACGCGAGCCAGCGGCCGATGCAGCCATAGCCCGAGGATGACGACCACGACCAGCGCGAGCAGTGCGCCAAGCGAGGCCGGCAGCATCATCTGCCCGCTGGCGCCGATGGCGATGACGATGAACACGACTTCGATGCCTTCGAGCATCACGATCTTGAAGGACGTCGCGAAGGCGAGCGTGTCGATGGCCTGGCGCACTGCTGCGGCTTTCCCGCGCAGCAACGCGGTCTCGTCTTCGAAGGCCCTGGCCTCGTCATGCAAGGCCAGCACGCCCGCGGCGCGCAGGATCGCCTTGCGCAGCCAGCGCAGGCCGAACAGCAGAAGCAGGGTGCCGACGGCCAGTTGCACCGTGGGCAGCGGGATGCGCGTCAGCGACGGGCCGAGCAGGGCGACCAGGGCGACGAGCACCGCGAGGGCCGCAGCCGTGCCCAGCAGCGCGGATCGCCAGCCGCGCACGACACCGACCGCCAGCACGATGGTCAGCGCTTCGACGAACTCGACCATCGACGCCATGAAGGAGGCGAGCACCGATG
>DAIMIM010000106.1:6240-9688 GCA_036722755.1 Caldimonas sp.
GTGGAGCGAAGGCGCAGCGAGTTCGCGATCACGCTCACCGACGACAACGCCATGGCCGCCGCGGCGATCACCGGCGACAGCAGCAGCCCGAGGAACGGGTAGAGGACACCGGCTGCAATGGGAATGCCGATGGCGTTGTAGCCGAAGGCGAACCAGAGGTTGAGCCGGATGTTGCGCATCGTCGCCTGCGAGAGCCGCCGCGCGCGGACGATCCCCATGAGATCGCCTTGCAACAGCGTCACGCCGGCGCTCTCCATGGCCACGTCCGTTCCGGTGCCCATGGCGATGCCGACGTCTGCAGAGGCGAGGGCGGGTGCGTCGTTCACCCCGTCACCTGCCATGGCGACGACACGCCCCTCGCTCCTGAGCCGTTGCACCACGGCCGCCTTGTTCTCGGGCAAGACGTCGGCAATGACCTCGGCGATGCCGAGCTCGCGGGCCACGGCCTCGGCCGTGGTTTTGCCGTCACCGGTCAGCATGACGACGCGGATGTTCGCCTTGCGAAGCGCGGCGATGGCCTGGGCCGTGTTGGCCTTGATCGGGTCGGCGATGCCGACGAAGCCGGCCGGGCGTCCGTCGATGCCGACGAAGATGACCGTGGCTGCCTTCGCCCGGACTGTCTCGGCCGCAGCGTCGAGGCTCGACACGTCGATGCCGGATTCGCCCAGGAATCTGGCGCTTCCGCAGACGACCGTGGCTCCGCCGACAACGCCTGTCACACCCTTGCCGACCGGCGAATCGAAATCGGCGACCGACAGCAGCGGCAGCTTGCGCGTCTCGGCGTCGGCGACGATGGCTGCGGCCAACGGATGCTCGCTGGCCCGCTCGACGCTGGCCAGCGTCTGGATCAGGGTAGCGGCATCGAACCCCTCGGCCGCATGCACGTCGACGACCTTCGGCCGGCCTTCGGTCAGCGTCCCCGTCTTGTCGACGACGAGGGTATCGACCTTTTCCATGCGCTCCAGCGCTTCCGCGTCGCGGATGAGCACACCGAGCTGTGCGCCGCGCCCGACCCCCACCATGATCGACATCGGCGTCGCCAGGCCGAGTGCGCACGGACAGGCGATGATGAGGACGGCGACAGCGGCGATGAGCGCATAGGAGAACGCCGGGCTCGGGCCCCACACCATCCATGCGACGAACGCGACCGCCGACACGGCGATGACCGCCGGGACGAACCAGCCCGCGACGCGGTCGGCCATGCGCTGGATCGGCGCCCGGCTGCGCTGGGCCGCGGACACCATGTGAACGATCTGCGACAGCAGCGTGTCGGCGCCGACCTTCTCGGCACGCATCACGAAGCCGCCCGTTTGATTCAGCGTGCCGGCCGTCACTTTCGAGCCGACCGCTTTCGACACCGGCATCGGCTCGCCGGTGACCATCGACTCGTCGACATTGCCTTTGCCCTCGGTCAGCTCGCCGTCGACAGGCACTTTTTCGCCGGGCCGTACGCGCAGCAGGTTGCCGACCTGGACGGTGTCGAGCGCAACGCGTTCGTCCGCGCCATCGGCCTTGACCCGCACCGCCTCCTTGGGCGCCAGATCGAGCAGCGCGCGGATCGCGCCCGACGTCTTCTCCCGAGCCCGCAACTCGAGCACCTGGCCGAGCAGGACCAAGACGGTGATGACGGCGGCGGCCTCGAAGTAGACGGCGACGGCGCCGTCCATCGTCCGCAATGCCGACGGGAACAACTGGGGCGCCAAGGTAGCGACGATGCTGTAGAGCCACGAGACGCCGGTCCCCAGGGCGATGAGGCTGAACATGTTCAGGCTCCGGTTCTTCACCGAAGCCCACGCCCTGACGAAGAACGGCCACCCGGCCCAAAGCACGACCGGCGTTCCGAGGACGAGTTGAATCCAGTTCGAGGTTTGCGGGCCGATGACACGGTGCAGGTCGACAACGTGGCTTCCCATCTCCAGCACGAACACCGGAAGCGCGAGTGCCAGGCCGATCCAGAAGCGATGCGTCATGTCGTGGAGCTCGGGGCTCTCGCCTGAATCCGCCGTCGCGACGAGCGGCTCCAGCGCCATGCCGCAGATCGGGCAACTGCCCGGGCCGTTCCGACGCACCTGCGGGTGCATCGGGCACGTGTATTCGACGCCGTTGCTCGCGCGGAGCGGCGCCGCCGGGGCCGCGTGCGCGTGCCCGCCGCAGCAACCTCCACCGTCCGGCGCTCGGGTCGTGTCGGCGCAATGGCCCCGGGTCATGTCGTCGTTCTGGATCGTCGTCATCGTGTTCCTCCTGCAGCACCTGACTCTCGGCCTTGACATCATTGGAATGTCAAGGGACGCTGCCATCTGCCCTTACGAACCGCATGGATGTTGACTCTCCCATCGTTGGAAGGTTGACACTGCGGCAATTCGTCTCTGGCAGGAGTGCTATGAACATCGGCGAAGCGTCTGCCGCCTCCGGCATCTCCACCAAGATGATCCGCCACTACGAGGCCGTCCAGCTCGTCCCGGCCGCGGCCCGTGCCGATTCTGGATATCGGCAATACAGCGCCGGCGACGTGCACACCTTGCGGTTCATTCGCCACGCGCGAGATCTCGGTTTTTCCATCGCCGAGATCGGCGAGCTCGTCGGCCTTTGGCAGAACCGGCGGCGTCCGAGCCGCAAGGTCAAGGCACTGGCGCAAGCGCACATTCAGGATCTGGAGCGCAAGTCGCAGGTGTTGCTCGCGATGAAGGCAACGCTCGAGCACCTTGTCCACAGCTGCCATGGCGACGATCGCCCCGACTGTCCGATCCTGGACAACCTGGGGGCGCCGGATGCCCACGCCCCGAACCACGTCGCCACCAAACCGTGTCACGTCGGCGGTTCGTGACCGGCGCTGCCGCGGGGCTCTGCCTCGCCGGGCTGAGGCCTTGGTCGCGGGCCGCGGCGGCGGCAGGCCGCGGCGCGAACGCTGATCAGGGGCGTGCGGCGCCGTACGCGAAGTCGTCGAAGGCGGTCACGCTGTCGGCCTTTGTCCACACGCCAACCGCGCCTGTGCCGGCGATGTGGTCATCCACGACATCGATGTAGGACTTGCCGTCGAGCGCCACGCCGATTCGACGTCCGGCGAACTCGACCCGTAGCGTGTGCCAGACCCCGGATGGAACGGGAGCATCGACGTACATCAAGGTCCTGCGGCTGCCGCGCTCGGTGTAGTAGAGCGAGACGTTGTTTTCGAGCGCGTTGGCGCGCGCGACGTAGTAATGGTCGCCATCCTTCCAGCGCCAGACGAGGCCGCCTGCCTGGTCTTCGCGGCCGGAGATCGGCTTGAACTTGACTTCGACGAAACCATCGACAAGCGCCGTCCCGGCCCTGACGCACCATGGAAACGTGCCCTTGCCGGACTGCATCAGCACATTCGACTTGCTCGGCGCCGCATCGCAACTCCTAAAGTCATGCATGGACCATCAACGGATGGACGAGCAAGGGCGCGGCATCGTCCAAGTGCGATGGC
>DAIMIM010000107.1:0-9619 GCA_036722755.1 Caldimonas sp.
GCGCCCACGGCGGTGCTCCGGTCAGCGCGGCGCCGAGGCGGCCGCGGAGGCCGCCGCGGGCGGAGCGCTCGGATCGACGGAAGGCGGCGGCACGATGACCGGAACGACGACCGGCGGCGACACGTCGCTCGGCATCGGCTTGGACTTCTGCAACGCTCCCGGCGTCGTGCCCGGCGAGGTCTGCGGTGCGGCCAGGGGCCGTGCGGCGTCGTCGATGCCGCGCATCGGCGGGATCACCGGCGAGTCGTTGATCGGCAGGACCAGGCTCTTCGGCGGCTGCATGTCTTTCTGGAAGCCCCGGATCTGCTCGTAGCGGTCGAGCGAAATGCGGTTCGCGGTGTCGGTGTCGCGCATCACGACAGGGCGCAGGAAGACCATGAGATTGGTTCGCGTCTTCTCGCGGCTCTCGCTGCGAAACAGCGCGCCCAGATACGGGATGTCGCCGAGCAGCGGGATCTTCGAGCGGTTCTCGGTGTACTTGTCCTCGATCAGTCCGCCGAGGACGAGGATCTGCCCGTCGTCGACGACGACGTTGGTCTCGATCGAGCGCTTGTCGGTCGACGGGCCGGCGTTGGATGTGCCAGGCGCGACCAGTGCCGACAGGCTCGACGACTCCTGGAAGATCGACATGCGGATCGTGCCGTTCTCGCCGATCTGCGGCCGGATGCGCAGCGTGATGCCGACGTCCTTTCTCTCGATCGTCTGGAACGGGCTCGACAGCGCGCCGGCGGTGCCCGTCTGCGTGTACTGGCCGGTGACGAACGGCACGTTGCTGCCGACGACGATCTTCGCCTCCTCGTTGTCGAGCGTGACGAGATTCGGCGTCGAGGCGATGTTGGTGTTGGTCTGGCTCTGCAGGATGTTGGCGATCGCCGCGAGCCCGTAGGCGCCGAAGAAATTGTGGACCAGGCCGATGTTGAGGCCTTCGCCGAGCGAGATGCCCGCAGCGCCCGTCGCGCCGGCGGTCGCGCCGCCGGAGAACTGGGCCTGCGTGATGTTGAGCAGGTTGCCGGTGGTGCCGAAGTTCGTCTGCGCGACGACGCCGTTGGACTTGCTGCTGTTCGTCAGCAGGCCCTGCCACTGGAAGCCGAAGTTGGCGGCGTTGTCGCCCGTCACCTCGACGATCAGGCTTTCGATGTAGACCTGCGCACGCCGCTCGTCGAGCTGGTCGATCATGGCTCGGACCTGGCGATAGAGCGGCTCCGGCGCCGTGACGATGAGCGAGTTGGTCGATGGGTCGGCCTGGATGAAGCCGCCGGTCGAGGGACCGGCCGATGCCGAGAGTGGCGCAGCGGCGGCAGAGGTCGAGCCCGACGCATTGGCCGTGCCGGCCGTTCCGGCCGGGTTCGCGGCGAGTGGGTTGGCCGTCGCCGAGCCGCCCGAGCCCGAGTTGCCGCCGCCACCGGCGCCGGCAGCGCTGAACGCGGCACGCAGCACGGTCGCGAGCTTGGCCGCGTCGGCGTTCTTCAGGTGCACGACCCAAATGTTGCCGGTGACTGCGGAGCCCTGCGGCGCCGAATCGAGCTTGGCGACCAGCGAGCGGATCCCGGCCAGCCGGCTGGCGTTGGCGCTGCGCACGATCAGCGAGTTGCTGCGCGTGTCGATGAAGATCGACGGCGCCGTCGTCGCGGTGCCGCCGACCGCACCGGGGGTGCCCTGGTTGTCGGTGAGGCGCTGGATCAGCGGCGCGATGTCGGCGGCGACAGCGTAGCGAAGCGGAATGACCTCGACGTCGCCGCCGGCCGGGACGTCCATGGCCGCGATGATCTGGCCGATGCGCTGCAGGTTGTCGGCGTAGTCGGTGATGACGAGCGTGTTGTTGCCGGGATTCGCGTTGATCGTGTTGTTGGGCGAGATCAGCGGCCTGAGCACCGGCACGAGATTGTTGGCGTTCTCGAAGTTGAGACGGAAGATCTGCGTCAGGACCTGGTCGCCGCGACGCGTCACGCCGTCGATCGAGACGGTGCCGGCCTGCAGCTTGGCGTCGGCTTCGGGAACCACCTTGAACAGGCCGCCGACCTCGACCACGGTGAAGCCGAGGCCGCGCAGCGCGGCCAGGAAATTGAGATAGGCCTCGTTGGGCGTGAGCGGGTCTTCGCTGTAGAGGGTCATCGTGCCGCGCACGCGCGGATCGACCAGGAATTGCTTGCGCAGGATCGCCGCCATCGCCCGGGTCACACCCTCGATGTCGGCGTTGACGAAGTTCAGCGTCACCGGCTCGCCACGGAATTTGGCGGCCGGCGGCGCCTGGGCGGGAGCCGCGGCGAGCGGCATCGAGCCCATGCACAGCACGGCCGCCATGGTCGCCGAGACGACCCGGCCGGCCCGGCGCAATCGCCATTCGCAGAAAGAACGCATGGTCATCCGATCGAGATGATCGACCGCGCGCCGTCGCGTCGACCGATGATGTTGAGCAGGTTCGCGAGCACCGCCTCGTCGACGCCCGCCGCGCGCGCTTCGCCGCGAAACTTGACGCCAGCCGGGCCCCAGGTGCCGCTGCCCGACAGTTGCAGGGCGCCATCCTGTGTCGTCAGCGAGAGCACGGTGGCGCTGTTCGAATTCGCGCCGCCTGTCAGGGTGACCCGGTAGTTGCCGAGCGTGTCCAGCGTCGTCAGACGCGAGGAGACGCCGTCAAGTTCCAGGTCGACCTTGCCGTCGAGACGCCAGCGGCCTTCGACCTGCTCGACGGTGAAGCCAGGCGACGTGACGCGAAAGGTGCCACCGAGCTGCAGGGTGTTGAGCGGCGTGCCGTAGCCGCTCAGCCAGGCGCTCGGCCATTGCCCGACCGGACCGGTCTGCGGCGTCACGAAGGTCGCCTTGATGCGTCCGAAACCGGGCCGGACCTCGACGAGCATGGTGCCGTTGATGCAGCACGCCTCGCGCGCCGTGAACAGCGCGCCATAGAAGCGCGGCGACAGGGTCCACTCGAGGCGGCCGGGCAGCATGCTCGCGTCGCGGCTGTCGGCGCCGCCGGTCAGCACCGGCACGGCGCTGCCCGACCAAATCGTGCCCTGCGCATCGGCGAGGATGAGCCGCTGGTTGGTGGCCGAGGCGATCGCGCCGGCAAGCCAGGCGGCGGGTGCGAACAGCACCAATCCGACGAGCGCGCCGACGAGCGCGCCGGCAACGGCCCAGCGCACGGCGGCGCCGCGTTCGACTTCCCAGCCTTGCTCGGCGAGCGTCGATTCGCTCCAGGCACTGCCCGCGACGGTCGGGCTCCAGAGCGGGCGATTGCGCTTGCGGCGGATCACGATGCGCCTCCGCCGAGGCTGACCGTGATCGAGCCGGTGTATCCGGAGGCCGCCTTGACGAGCTGCGCCTCGAGCGGCCGGGCACGCGCGGCGCTGCGCGCTTCGCCGAGCCACGCCCGCAGCGCCTCCGCCGGCAGGCCGGTGAACGAGAGCGTCGCACGATCGCCCTGGACGGCCAGCTTGGCCTTGTCGCCAAGGCTGGCGGTCGCCGCGCGCAGGGCTGTGGTGGCCTGCTCGGTCGGCACCGGCGAAGCCGAACGAAGCGTCTGCATCTCGCTCGCGGCGAGCGTCATCTGCTGCATCTGGTCGTCGAGGCGGGCCAGATCGAGCGGCGCTTGATGCAGGGTTCGCAGGGCCGGCTGGACGGCGACGAGCCAGACGATCAGGATGGCCACCGCGACGGCCATGACGGTGATCAGCTGGCGCTCGCGTGGCACGCGTGCCTGCCAGAAACGGCGAACCTGCGAGCGCGCGTCGACCAGCGTCGGCGGCAGAGTGAGGGCGTCGGTTGCGCTCATCGGGTCGGCATCACGCAGCGCTCGGTGGCCGCCCGCGGGTCACGACCAGGCGGCCTTCGCTGGCATCGACCTGGAACCCGGCCGGCCGCATGACGCTGCGAAACTGCTCGATCTGCGCATCGCTCCAGCCGTTCGCGCCGAGCGTCAGCTTGCCGGTCTCGAAGCGCACGTTCTCGACCGGCGGACGGTCGTGCGGCCACGCCGCGGCGGCGGCCTGCAGCATCGGCTCGAGATCGGCGTCGCCGGGCTTGCCGGCAAGCGTACGCAGCGCCTGCGTCTCGCGCAGCATGACGGCGCTCGGATCACGCTGCACGTCGGCCTCGCTGACGCGCGGGTAGCTCGCCTTGACGAGCGCCTGGATGGCGGCTCGCTTGGCCTCGATCGCGCTCTTCTGATGCCAGGCCCACAGGTTGAGGCCGAGGATCTGGGCGACGACGAACGCAGCGACGCCGATGCGCACCGGCCGCCATGCCGGGCTCATCGCCTGGCGCAACCAGTCGCGCGCGGCGCGGGTGCCGCGGTTGCGGCGCGCCAGCTCGAACTGGCGCAGGTTCCAGAGCGTGCGGCCCGCTTGCAAGAGGCGCTGCTCGAGCGGCATCACCGTCACTGCGGCGCCGAGCCAGCGCTCGGCGGCGACCGAGGCGTGCGGCGACGCGCTCCAGCGGGTCGCCGGCGGAATCGGCGACGGCAGCAGGGCGCGCGCGAGGCCGCCGTCGAGACGGACCGTGGCGACGCCGTCGGCGTGGGCCCAAGTCAGCGCGACGCCTTCGGCAGATGCGACATCGCCCGACCCGGGCATGTGGAAGTGGCCGACCGGCGGGTCGTCCGGCCACGCCATCGGCACGACGCGATCGACGAAGACGCCGCTCGCCTGCAGCGCCTCGAGCTCGCCCTGCAACCAGGCGCGGTCGATCGCCGCGACCCAGGTCGGTTGCCCGGCAACGGCGAGCGGGGCGATCGCGAGATGCACCGATTCCGCATCGTCGAGGAGCGCCTCCTCGAGGACCCCGGCGAGCGCGGCGCGCAGGCGCGATGCCGGCGCCTTCGGCAGCGTGATGCGATGCCAGCTCACGTCGGATTCGCGAATCACCGCGATCACTTCGGAGCGTCGTGGCAGCAGTGCCGCGGCCGCCTCGCCCTGCGCCTCGTGCTCGATGCCGTCTTCGCTGGTGACGTAGACGTATTCGCGCCGACGCTCCAGCTCCGCCAACGGCTCGTTCAGTGCGCGCGCACGCAGGCGCTGGTGCTCTGGAAGCTGGATGACGAGAGTCGACATGGGCGGGCGCCGGAGGCTACCCGCATTTTAGGCGTCGTCCAAATGAAAACCTTGGCAATCAAGGACTTACGCCAGTGAGTTGTAGGAGCTTCGCAGTATTGCTGCTCACTTTGGCGGATTCAGCGTCCGGGGCTTCATCTCAGGAGCCGGTTGGATCGCGGCTCGACACGCGCTCGCGTTGCAGGACGACGACGTCGAGTCCGCGTCGCTGCACCAGCGAGCGCTGCTCCAGCACCGCGTCGCCGAGGCGCAGTCGGCCGCGGACTTCGAAGAAGCTCGAGTTGGCCGCGATGTCGTTCAGGCTTGCCGTCAACAACCCGGGCACGAGCGCCTGCAGGTCGGCGGAGGACTTGATCGGCGCCCGCGTGCGCAACTGCACGATGCGTTCGGCAGTCGCGAGGTCGAGGCCGGGAATGACCGCGGAGATGACTTCCCGTGATGCCGTGTTGACGTTGACTTGGGTCGGCACGGGCAGGATGACGACGTAGGGTTCGAGGCCACGTACCGCTTCGGCGTCGATCCCGAGCCACGCAAGCTGGCTGGCCGAACGCGGCAGGAGCGGCGGATTCGCGGGCCGCTGCGCAGGTGCTGCGGCCGCGCTGGCGCCAAGAGCAGGCGGCGCGATCGGCGAGGCATCGCGCATGCCGTTGGCGATCCGGTTGGCGACGTCGGCCGAGACGCCGATCGTCTCGCAAAGGCGCAGCAAGACAGCGAGCTCGGCCGGGTCGACATTGCCGCCGCTCACGAGATTGGTGAGATTGAAGCGCGCCTGCGCGTCGGTGATGGCGCCTGAAAGAAACGCGTCGGGTGCGTCGTCGGTGTTCGATGTGTCGGTAGCGAGAAAGCTCGACAGGCGCGCTTCGGCGAGTGGCACGGCCCAGGGCTCGCCGAGATGGTCGGTGCCGCCGGCGCGCGCGTCCTCGCGCAGGATCAGGCGGGCCCAGTCGAGCGCACCCGCGAGAATCCATGCCGATTGGGCCCGGGCGCGTTCGGCCGCCTCCACCTGGACAGCGCGCCATTGCTGCCAGACCATCGACGAGGCGAGCGTGGCGATCAGCGCGACGATGATCATCGCGGTCAGCAGCGCCGCACCGGATTGCCTCGAGCGTGTCGTGCTCATCGGGCCGCCCCTGTTCTGCGCGCTGCGGCATCCGCGCTTGGCAACCGGCCAGCGTTCATGGCGCGATCAGCGTGTCGCGAACGAGGCTGCCGTTCAGACCGCCTCCGGACGCGAACGACAGCACGAGGCGCACGCCGGAAGGCAACGCCTGGATCGGCGTGCCGCCCAGGCCGGTCGCGGCTGCCCCGGCTGTCCCCGCTGCCACGCCCGTGCCGGCCGCCGCGCCGCTCGCCGCGGCCAATGTGGCGAGGGACACGGCCACGTTGCCGGTCGACTGGCAGTTGCTCCAGGCATTGCCCTGGAAAAAATAGACCTGCCATTGATCGATGCCGGTCGACGCGCGCACCTGGCCGGGCTCGTTGCCCTGGAACTGCTGCGTGCGCAGCCAGCTGTCCTGCAAAGCCGTCGTCGTCGTGACGACCGGGCCGGCCCAGCGTTGCCATGTCGAGCCGACGTTGTCGGGGCGCAGCGACCAGGCGACGACCTGCATGCCGCCTTCGGCGCGCCGAGTCAGCCTGACCGACTGGCCGTCGCAAGTGAGCGCCGGGACCGCGGCGCTCTCCTGGATCGTCGCGAGGTCCTGCTCCCATTGCGAAATGACGGTCTGAAGCCGCAGGGTCCGCTCGAGGCGGACCTGGTTGGCGTCGCGCGAGCGGACGATGCCGTCGACGCCTTGCCAGGCCATCAGCGACATGATCGCCATCACGACCATGGCCACCAGCACTTCGATCAAGGTGAAGCCGCGCTGGCGTGCCGACACCATCGTCAGCGTCCCAGGACGGTCGAGAGCACGACCAGCGCGACGCCGTTCTCGTCGGAGATGCGCGCATCGACGCGGCGAAAGTTCGGGTTGGGCGTGGTCTTGACGACGAGCTTGCCGGCGAACGTGCGGCCGAGCTGGTCGCAACTGAAATCGGCGTCGCCGATGTCCGGAAACTGGTGGGCGAGCTTGAGGGCGGTCAGGCGGTTGTCGGCACACCACTGCGCGGCGGTGACGTCGGCCAGGCGCACGGTGCTATTCGTGAGCGATCCCGACGCCCGGATGCCGGCGCCGATCGTGATGGCGACGATCGCCAGCGCGACCAGCACCTCGATCAGGGTGAAGCCGCCGTCGTGCGCGCGCCGGATCACTGCGATGCGTCGCCGTTGCTGACGATGAATGGGCCGATCCCGTCGGTCGCCAGGGTCAGGCGCTGGTCCTGAAGGCGCAGCACGATGCGTTGTTCGCCGATCATGGGCTCAGGCCCGAGGACCACCGCCGTGGCGCCGATGACCTGCGCCGCTGTTCCCGTTTCGAGCCAATGCGTCGGCAGTGCATCGCTGGGAGGCAAGCCGACGAAGCGAAAGCCCGCGCCGTCGGCCTGCTCGGTGAGCGGCTCCCATCGCGCCGCCAGCCCCGAGCTCCGCGCCTGCGCGCGTGCCGACTCGAGCAGCGCGACCAGCCGCGCGGCCTCCAGCTCCAGGCGCGATTCGGAAGGGTCGCGCAAGGCGAGGCTCGCCATGGCCGTGCAGATCGCGATGAGCGCGACGACGACGATCAGCTCGATCAGCGTGAAGCCGCGTTGCCGCCCCACGCCCGGGCAGCGGGCCCTATTGCCAGGAGCCGATATCCGCATTCCTGCCTTCGCCGCCGACGACACCGTCGGCACCGAAGCTGTAGACGTCGATCTCGCCCTTCAGCCCCGGGTTGGCGTACTGGTACGGGTGAGCCCACGGGTCGCTCGGCAACTTGTCGAGATACGGGCGCCAGTTGGGTGGGATCGTGCCCGCGGTCGGCTTGACGACCAGTGCCTGCAACCCTTGCTCGCCGCTCGGATAGCGCAGGTTGTCGAGCTTGTAGAACTTCAGCGCCTGCATCAGGTTGTTGACGTCGGTGCGCGCGGCCGTGACGCGCGCGTCTTCGGCGCGGTCGAGCATGTTGGGCACGATCAACGCGGCGAGCACGCCGATGATGACCAGCACGACCATCAGCTCGATGAGCGTGAAGCCACGGACGCGTCGAGGGCTTTTTGTCGGCAATGGCATCGTGGAGTTCTACCGGTCGGTCGGCTCGGGGGCGAGGTCGCTCGATGATAATCGCCGCATGTTCGCCCGCCTTTCGGCATTCGTGATCTGGTCGCTCGTCGCCGCCACCGCGATGTTCTGGCTGCTGCGGTTCGCCGTCCATGCGCCGCAGGCGCCCGCGCATGCCGTCTCTGTGGACCGCTCGGCGCCTGTTCGCGGCGATCTGGCGCGCCTGTTCGGTGCTTCGCTGACCGCCCGGGCCGAAGAGAAGGCGGCTGCGCCTTCGCGCTACCGGCTGGTCGGGGTGATGGCACCCAAATCGCAGCTTCCCGAAGGCTCGGGCGCCTACGGTCTGGCGCTGATCGCCGTGGACGGCAAGCCGGCGCGCGCCTATGCCGTCGGCTCGCGCCTCGACAACGATCTCGTCCTGCAATCGGTCGGCTTGCGCACCGCGTCGCTCGCCACGGCACAGGGATCGCGCCGAATGCTCCTCGAGTTGCCGGCGCTACCGGTCGCCGCAACCGGCCTCCTGCCGACGCTGGGATCCGGCACCATGTCGACGATCCGGCCCGTTCCTCTCGTGCCTGCGCCGCTGCCCACACAAGCGACGACCGCCGGCCCGCCCCCGTCCATGTCGGCGGCGCCGAGCGGGCAGCCGCCGGCAGTCACCGGCATTCCCTCGCCGGCTGCGCCGTCTCAGCCGCAGGCCGACACGTCCCGCATGCAGTAGCGGGCGATTGCGCCGATCACTGCAGGAACAGCCGGTATGCCGGGTTGGCCGTCTCTTCGGCGCACGGGTAGTCGAGCGAGGTCAGGAAGCGGCTGAACGCGGCGTCGTCGGCAGGCGGCACCTGGATGCCGACCAGGATCCGGCCATGGTCTGCGCCCTGGTTGCGATAGTGAAACAGGCTGATGTTCCAGCCGGCCGGCATGCTGGAGAGAAACCGCATGAGCGCGCCGGGGCGCTCCGGAAAGACGAATCGATAGAGGCGCTCGTCCCTGGCCAGCATGGTGCGCCCGCCCACCATGTGCCGGACGTGTTCCTTGGCGAGCTCGTCGCCGGTCAGGTCGAGCGCCGCAAAGCCGTGACGCTCGAAGTGCTTTGCCAGCCGTGCCGACTCGGCGCGGTCGACCGTGGCGATGCCGACGAAAACGTGCGCAACCTTGGCGTCGGCGATGCGGTAGTTGAACTCGGTGACTGCGCGCGGCCCGATCAGGGCGCAGAAGCGCTTGAAGCTGCCACGCGCCTCGGGAATGGTCACGGCGAAAATCGCCTCACGCTCCTCGCCCACTTCGGCACGCTCGGCGACGAATCGCAAGCGATCGAAATTCATGTTCGCGCCGCAGGTGATGGCGACGTAGGTTTCGCCGGACGTCTTTTGCGTGTGCACGTATTGCTTGATCGCCGCGACGCCGAGCGCTCCTGCCGGCTCGAGGATGCTGCGCGTGT
>DAIMIM010000108.1:0-9515 GCA_036722755.1 Caldimonas sp.
CGCGAGCTTTCTGAAGACGAGCGGCGGCAAGGGCCTGCACGTGGTCGTGCCGATCACGCCGAAGGAAGGCTGGAACACGGTCAAAGCGGTCTCGAAGGCGATCGTCGAGCACATGGCCGAGGTCATCCCCGAGCGCTTCGCCGCCAAGAGCGGGCCGAAGAACCGCGTCGGCCGGATCTTCGTCGACTACCTGCGCAACGGCTTCGGCGCCACCACCGCCTGCGCCTGGTCGGCGCGCGCCCGGCCCGGCCTCGGCATCTCTGTGCCGTGCGCGTGGGACGAGCTCGGCGCGCTCACCGGCGGCGCGCACTGGACGGTCCGCACCGTCGACGACCGTCTCGAGGAGCGCGTCGATCCGTGGCGCAGCTACAAGTCGGCGCGGCAGTCGCTCGTCAAGGCGATGAATGCGCTCGGCGTCGAGCGCTCCACCACTCCTTAGCGTCGCGCTGCGGCCTAGATCGCGGCGACGCTGCCCGTCACCGGCAGCACGATGCCGGTGATGTAGCCCGAGCAGACGGGCGACGCGAGAAAGACGTAGGCCGGCGAGAGCTCTTCCGGTTGCGCAGGGCGATGCATCTGCACATCGGAGCCGAACGCCACGATCTTTTTCGCCGGCGCATCGGCCGGGTTGAGGGGGGTCCAAACCGGGCCCGGCGCCACCGCGTTGACTCGGATGCCCTTGTCCATCAGGTTGCGCGCAAGCGCCTTCGTGAAGGCGTGGATGGCACCCTTCGTCGCAGAGTAGTCGAGCAGCGTCGGGCTGCCTTCGAGGCCCGTCACCGAGCCGGTATTGATGATCGAGCCACCGCGCTCGAGATGCGGCAGCGCGGCGCGCGCCATCTGGAAGTAGCCGAAGATGTTGGTGCGAAAAGTGAGCTCGAAGCGCTCGTCGGTGATGTCTTCGATCGACTCCGCATGCAGCTGGAAGGCGGCGTTGTTGACCAGCACGTCGAGCCGGCCGAACGCCGCGATGTGCTTGTCGACGAGCTTCTTGCAGAACATCGCCTTCTTCACGTCGCCGGCCATGAGCAGGCAGCGCCGCCCTTCGGCCTCGATGCAGCGCTTCGTTTCAGCGGCGTCGTCGTGCTCGTCGAAATAGGCGACCGTCACGTCGGCGCCTTCGCGCGCGAACAGCACCGCGACGGCGCGGCCGATGCCGGAATCCGAGCCGGTGACGATGGCCGCGAAGCCTTCGAGCTTGCCGCTGCCGCGGTAGTCGGGGGCGAGAAATCGAGGCGCGAGCTGCAGGCGCGCTTCGCTGCCCGGCTTGGCCTGGTGCTGGGGCGGCAGCTTGTCGGGCTGGCGCCGCGGGCCGGCCTGGAACGAAGGCTTCTTCTTGTCGTCGGACGGTTGAGAGCGGCGGTCGCGCGCGTCCTGCGTGCGCTGGATGCGCTTGACCTTCGCCTGGGTCGACGCGACTGCGCTGCCCGCGCCGCGCGCCGGAGCGTGCTTCTTGTTCTCGGTGGACTTCACGAAACATCCTTGTCGTTGCGTTGCAGATCCTTCGCTCCGGCAAGCAGCGCGCCGATGACCTCGCGCAGCCGGACGAAATCCACCGGCTTGTCGAGATGCGCCTGGAAGCCCGATGCCAGCGCACGTTGCACGTCCTGCGCCCGCCCGTAACCGGTCAGCGCGAGGGCAGGCAGGTGCGCGAGGTGCGGCCTGCGTCGCAGCTCGGCCATCATCTCGTAGCCGTCCATCTGCGGCATGCCCACGTCGGAGATGACGAGGTCGAATTTGCCCGGCTCGACGAGGCTCAGCGCCTGCGCGCCGCTCGATGCAGGCGTGACGATCGCGCCTTCGTGCTCGAGCAGGTAGCCGAAGGTCTCGAGGGTGTCCGCGGTGTCGTCGATCAGCAGGATGCGCACGCCGTCGAGCACCGTGCCGGCGTCGCGGGCGCCGTCGACGAGCGGCGAGCAACCGGTGTGCTGACGCATCGGCAGCCAGACCCGGAACGTGGCGCCGCGGCCCTCGCCCTCCGAGCTGACCTCGGCCCGGCCGCCATGCAGCTCGGCGAGATTCTTGACGAGCGCCAGGCCGATGCCGAGGCCGCCTTCGCCGCGCGTCGTCGCGGCGTCGGCCTGCTTGAACATCTCGAAGACATGCGGCAAGAAGGCGTCGGAGATGCCGCGCCCGGCGTCGGCCACTTCGAGCCGGGCGTCGTCGCCGTCGCGCGACAGGCGCACGGTGATCGAGCCGCCGGCGCGGCCGAACTTGATGGCGTTGCTGAGGAGGTTCCA
Organism: Caldimonas sp.; assembly: GCA_036722755.1. GTDB lineage: Bacteria > Pseudomonadota > Gammaproteobacteria > Burkholderiales > Burkholderiaceae_C > Schlegelella_A. The sequence continues at coordinate 2,241 of DAIMIM010000108.1, forward strand.
GGCGATCTGCTCGATCCGGATCGGATCGCCGTCGACGACGATCGGATCGTCGAAGCCTTCGACGACGAGACGCATGCCCTTGGCCCGCGACTCCGCCAGCGCCCACGCCATGCACGACTGGATTGCCTCGCTGAGCAGCAGCGGCACGCGGTTGAGCGCGAGCTTGCCGGCGTTCGTGCGCGACATGTCGAGCAGGTCGTCGATGATGCGCGCCTGGCCCTGCACGGCGCGCTGGATCGTCCTGGCAGCGCGCAACACCGCGGGCAGGCCCTGGGCTTCGGGCAGCGTCGCCAGCACCTGCGCATTGACGTTGATGAGGTTGAGCGGGTGCTTCAGCTCGTGCGACATCACGGCGAGAAATTCGTTCTTCAGCGCGTTCTCGTGCAGCGCTGCCTCGGCGCGATGGGTCGAAGGGGCTTCCACGGCGATCAGGCGATCGAGAGGGCCGCGCAGCGAGGCGCGTCCACGCTTCAACGCGTCGTGCCCGGAGAGACGCTGAGCGGCTGGTCGCTCGAGCTCGCGCTCGCTGGACCGATCGCCCCGGCCGCGGGGAGGCTCGCGCTCGGCATCGGCATTCCGGCGCTCGGCAAGGTGACGACGGTCGGCGATGTCGCGGTCGCGGAGCTTGCCGGCGCCGTGCCCGTGAAGACGGTGACCGTGCCGCCGGTGAGCGACGTCGGCGTGATCGACGGCGCAGCGGCGGGCGTGGTCGTCGGGTCCGCTGTCGCTGCCGGCATCGCGACGGGCGATGCCGCACCGGACGCGACGATGGAGATGGCATCAGGGGGCGCGTTACCCGGCATCACCACGGTAGCCGGCGTCGGCGCAGGCTCGTCCCTGGTCTTGCTGCAGGCGCCGAGCGCAAGGACCAGCGATGTCGCGATGCCGACACCGACAAGCGACGACGAAGCGTGGGTCTTTGTAGTCACGGCAATTCCTTGGGCTGCATGAATGCATTGGCTGGCAAGCCTTGTGCCCGTGACACAGGCCATGCGCGGGCACGGCACCCGGCGATCGGCTGACCCGGGTGCAGCACCGGCTCGCGATGACGCCGCACAATCCCGCTCATGAGCGCCGTCCCATGAGCGAGCCGATCCACGTCGTCGATGCGACGATGTTCTGGAGCGCGACCGGCGGCGGTGTCCGGCGCTATCTGCTGGCCAAGCAAGCGTGGCTCGGCCGGCGGCCCGGCTGGCGCCACACCATCGCCGCGCCCGGCATCGAAACGACGCGAGGCATGGCGGCGCTGCCTTCGATCCCGCTGCCGGCGAGCGGCGGCTATCGCCTGCCGCTTCGCCGCGGCGCGGTCGCGCGCGTGCTCGAGGGCCTGCGGCCCGACGTCATCGAAGCCGGCGACCCGTACCGCGTCGCCTGGAGCGCGCTCGACGCGGCCGCAGCGCTCGGCGTTCCGGCGGTCGCCTATTGCCACTCCAATCTTCCGGCGATGGCCCGGCTCGCGTTCGGCCCTGGCGTGGGCGGCTTGGCGGCCAAGGCCGCGAGCCGCTATCTCCGGCACGTCTATGCCGGGTTCGACCTCGTGCTCGCGCCGAGTCGCAGCATGCTCGGCCATCTCGTCGACGCCGGCGTCGAGCACGCGACCGTCCAGCCGCTCGGGGTCGACACCGCCGTCTTCCATCCATCGCGCGCCAGCGCAGCGTGGCGCGCCTCGCTCGGCCTTGACACCGATGCGCGGGTGCTCGTCTATGCCGGCCGCTTCGCGCCGGAAAAGCACCTCGACGTGCTGGCCGAGGCGGTCGCCCTGCTCGGTGCGCCCTACGTGCTGGTCGCCATCGGCGCCGGTCCGTCGCCGCCGCCGGCCGGCGCGCTCGTTCGCGTCGTGCCGTTCCTGCCCTCTGCCGCCGATCTCGCGACGGCGCTGGCCAGTGCCGACGCCTTCGTGCATGCCGGCGACCAGGAAACCTTCGGCCTCTCGGCGCTCGAAGCGCTTGCATGCGGCACGCCGATCGTCGTTCCCGCGGCCGAAGGCCTCGGCGAGCTCGTCGACGCGGCGTCCGGGCTCGCCGTGCCGGAGCGGAGCGCCCAGGCCTTCGCCGCCGCCATCGCCGCGCTGTTCGAGCGCGACCGCGCGTCGTGGCGCGCATCGGCGCGCGAGCACGCTGCGGCGTACGACTGGGACCGCGTCTTCGCCGACCTGACCGGCCACTACCTGCGCCTGCTGGCGCGCGATCGCCCGGGGCGCGCCGGGGCCGGCGCGGTTCCGCAACTGTCGCAACGGCCATGAGCCGCCGGGCCGTTCCCAAGGCGAATACCGCAGCGCGAAGCGCGAAGGTTGCCTTATGAGCAACAGCGCCCACTCCACCGTCAGCGGCATGGCGGGCGATCGCTTCGTCTGCGTCGTCCTGCACGACGTCGCGACGTCGACCCGCGCGGCGTGCCAGCGCACGCTCGCCGCGGTCGCCCGGCTCGGCGACGTGCCGGTGACCTTGCTCGCCGTGCCGCGCTACCACGGCGAGACGCCGTCGGCAGACTTCGAGGACTGGCTCGGCCAGCGCGCGCGCGGCGGCGACGAGATCGCGCTGCACGGCTGGACGCACCGCGACGAGCTGCCCACGCACGGCCTCCTCGATCGACTGCGCCGCAACCACTACACGCGCGGCGAGGGCGAATTCTTCGCACTCTCGGAGAACGACGCGCGGGCGCGCATCGGGCAGGGCCTGGCGTGGTTTCGCGCCCAGGGCTGGCCAGCGCACGGCTTCGTCGCACCGGCGTGGCTGCTCGGCGCCGGCGCCTGGCGCGCGCTCGACGGGCAAGGCTTCGACTACACCGCCACCTTGCGCGAGCTGGTGCATCTGCCGGGCAAGGCGCGCGTCGCCAGCCAGAGCATCGTCTACAGCACCTCGAGCGCGTGGCGCCGCCAGGTCTCGCTCGCCTGGAACCCCTTGGTCGCGCTGATGGAGCGCCGCAACCCGCTGCTGCGCATCGAGCTGCATCCGCGCGACGCCGACTTCGCGGGCATCCGCGACTCGTGGGAGAAGATCCTCGCGCGCGCGCTGCGCGATCGAAAGCCCCTGACGGTTGCCGAGTTCATGCGGCAGAGCAAGGCCAACGACATCGGCATGGCGACCACGGTGCAGCAGAGCACCGTCGTGCCGAGCACCTGGCAGTCGACTACAGCAGATCGAAACTGAGCGCGGCGGTGACGAACCCGATCAGCGCGCCGACGATCACGTCGCTCGGGTAGTGCAGGCCGAGAATGACGCGCGACGCGGCCACCAGCAGCGTGAACGGCCAGACGAACCACGCGAACATCGGGTAGTAGGCGGTCAGGATGAAGCTGAACGCCACCGAGTGCAGCGTGTGGCCGCTCGGGAAACTGAACTCGTCGAGCGGGCGCGTGCATTCGCGGATGCCGGGGCAGGTGCGACCCGGCCGCGGCCGGGCGATCCAGCGCTTGATGATCCTGTAGAGGAGCAGGTCGATCAGGCCGACGCCGATCATCCGTGCCGCCGCCGAGCCGCCGACCGGGCCGCCGGCCCACGGCAGGCCGGCGATCACCACGTACCAGAGCCAGCCGTCGCCGACGCGGCTCACCGATGCCAGCAGGCGGACAACCCAGTTGCTCGTCGCCGCGCCATGCATCCAGACGGCGACCAGGCGCTCCCGTTCGATCCAGGCGAGCACCTGCGCGTGCTCGCGCCGTGCCGGCTGCTCAGGCCACGACGGGTACGCGGGCGGGCGCGGCTTCGAGCGCATCGACGGTGTCCGCGAGGCGCGCCTCGAATCGCGTCAGCACCTCGTCCCAGGTGGCGCGGCGCGCCGCGGCGATGGCGGCGATGCCGTACGGTGCCAGGGCCAGCGGCGTCAGCGCGAGATCGCAGGCCGCGGCGATGAAGCCGGCCGCGTCGCCCGGTACGGCGAGACGGCCGCTCTGCCCGTCAACCACATGCTCGGCAGCCGCCGCGCAATCGAACGAGACGACGGCCAGGCCCGAGGCGAGCGCTTCCATGACGACGTTGCCGAAGGTGTCCGACAGGCTCGGGAACATGAAGACATCGGCCGAGGCATAGTGCACCGCGAGCTCGGCGCCGCGCAGCGGACCGGTGAAGACGACGTGCGGATAGGCGGCCTCGAGACGCGCTTTCGCCGGACCGTCGCCGACCACGACCATGCGCGCCTTCGGTTGCCGCTGCCGAACGGCTTCGAATGCGCGCAAGGCCAGCTCGACGTTTTTTTCCGCGGCGACGCGCCCGACCGCAAGATAGACCGGCGCATCGTCGCCGGCCTGCCAGCGCTGCCGCAATGCGCCGCTGCGCAGCGCCGGCGTGAACTGCTCGGTGTCGACGCCGCGACCGACGATCGTCAGGTTGCGAAAGCCCGACGCGCTGAGCTCGCGCTGCGCTGCGCGCGTCGGCACGAAGGTGCGATCGGTGCCGTTGTGCAGGCGGCGCAGCATCGCGAGCACGGCGCCGGACAGGAAGCCCAGGCCGTAGTGGCGGCTGTACTGGTGGAAGTTGGTGCGGAAGTCGGACGTGGCCGCGACGCGCAACGAGCGCGCGGCGGTAAGCGCCGCCCACGCCAGCGGCCCGGGCGTGGCGAGATGCACGAGCTCGGGGCGGCTTTGCTCGAAGCGGCGCGTCAGCGTCGATGCGCGCGCCAGGCCGAAGCGCAGGTCGGGATACATGGGAATGACGCAGCCGGCGGTGCGCAACTCGTCGGCCGCATCGAGCGCCGGCTGGCCGGGCTGGCGCGGCCGGATCAGCTCGACGATGTGGCCGCGCGAGCGCAGGAAACGGACCGTCCGTTCGACCGTGAGAGACACCCCGTTGAGCTCGGGCGGCCAGGTTTCGGTGACGTAAGCGATTCGCATGGGCCTTGTCGGCAGGGTCATGGGCGGTCGGGCAACCATCATGCCCGCGAATGAGTTGTCGGAACAGACCACGGAATGCCGACGATGTTCCCCGAGCGCCGTGACCGGCCGGTGACGGTCAGCGTCCTTCGAGGTAGACGCAGACCAGCCGCAGCCGGCGATCGCGCTTGCACACCGCGCGCAGCGCCAGCAGCAGCGGCACGGCGATGAAGGCGCCGGCCAGGCCCCACAGCCAGCCCCAGACCATCACCGAGAGGAAGACGAACACCGGGTTCAAACGCAGGCGATGGCCCATGATCATCGGGCTCAGGAAATTGGCCTCGATGCCGTGCAGCACGAGAAACGCCGCCGGCGGCCCGAGCATGGCCAGCCCGGTGCCGAAAGTGACGCTGCCCGCCAGCAGCAGCAGCACCGTGATGAGCAGCGGGCCGAGGTAGGGAATGAAGGCGAGCACGCCGGCGGTCGTCGCCCACAGCACCGGGTTCGGCAGGCCGATCGCCCAGAGCGCCAGGCCCGTCGCGACGCCGAGGCCGACGTTGACGAGACTCATCGTGCTGATGAAGAGGCCGATGTCGCGCTGCGCCTGGCGAAAGCCCGAGAGCACGAGCGAGCGCGTGCGCGGACGGCGGATTGCGGCGACCGTGCGCGCCACCAGCCATTGCTCGGACGCGAGCAGAAAGTACAGCAGGATGACCGTCGCCGAGGCCGACAGCGCGAACGAGATCGCCTCGCCGATCGCCAGCCGCGTGAAGGTCCAGCCCTCGCTCGCCAGGCGCTCGGCGAGCGGATCGGGCGACGCCAGCATGGCCGGCGCGCGCGCCAGGGCGGCAGGCGTCGAATACGGAAACAGCGCATCGCGCCATCGCTGCACCGACTCGATCAGCTCGTGGACGATGAGCGGCGCGCGCGACCACCAGGCCGCCGCCGGCGCGGCGATGAGCATCGCCAGCAGACCGACCACCGCCAGCACCGCGAGGATGACGACGCCGGCGCCGATGTACTCGTGGATGCCGAGGCGGCGCAGCGCCCGCACGGGCGCGGCCAGCACGAACGTGAAGACGATCGCGATGGCGACCGGCAGGAGCAGCGGCCGCGCCTGCTCCAGAAGCAGCACGGCCGCGACGAACAACAGCGCCAGGCCGACCCACGACGTGGACGGCTTGCGCGCTTCGGATTCGATGTCGACCATATGGGCTGAGACTGGGCGGCAGATCATGGCACGCACGCGGCGGCGGCTTCTGTGGTGCGTGCCCGGCACCCATTCGCAGGCGATTCGCAACTAGTGCCGGGATTGCACCTCGACGAGGCGACGCGCCGTCAAGCTGCGCCCCGCCGTTCCGATACCCCCTTCGTCAGCGCCGCCACGGGCGTTCTTCGGACGAATGGGGGGCGGGGTTGTCGAAGCGCATGTTTGCCGGCCTGGTCGGCCGGTCACTGTTCGCCCTGCTTGCATGGAGCGCAAGCAGCGCCGCGCTGGCTGTCGACGCCCAGGTCTCGAGCTTCGTCGACAACCCGGACCCCGCCGTTCGCGGCGGCAACATCAGTTTCACGATCGCTGTCGAGAACAGCGACGCCGACACGGCGCACAACGTCGTCCTGACGTATCCGCTGCCGGCGAACTCGCTGTTCGTCTCGGCCAACGACCCCGCAGTGCCTGGCGCGTGCGCCTTCGACGGCGGCGTCCCCGGCACCGTCACCTGCAGCTACGCGACCCTGCTCGGCACGCTGGCCGCGCCGACGCCCGGGCCGATCCGCACCATCACGGTGGTCGTCAAGACGACCGCGGCCACCGGCGCCACGCTGCTCAGCACGGTGACGGTGGCGACCACCGACGCCGACACCAATTCCGCCAACAACTCGCTCTCGCAGAACACGTCGATCAACAACGGCGCCGACCTGTCGGCGACGATGAGCGGCGCGCCCGACCCGGCTACCGGCGCCGGCCTGGTGACCTGGACCATCAGCGGCAGCAACCTGGGGCCCAACGGCTCGGGCGCCATCACCTACACCACGACGCTTCCGGGCGTGCTCACCTACGTCGCGGCCGGCTCGGGCGGCGGCGGCTGGAGCTGCAGCGCCGTCGGCCAGGTCGTCACCTGCTCGCTCGCGGCGGTGGGCGTCGCCGCCTATCCGAGCTTGCCGATCGTCACCCGCGTGACCGGCGTCAGCGGCGGCACGATCACGCTGAACGGCAACATCACGTCGACGGTCGGTGACCCGGACCTGTCGAACAACAGCCCGGTCGCCAGCGTCAACATCAATCCCGGCACCGACCTCGCGGTGACCGAGAGCCCGCCGGCGCCGAACCCGGCGACTGCGGGCAACGGCGTGACCTTCGTGCTGCAGCCGAGCAACGGCGGGCCGTATCCTGCGACCGCCGGCGCCGACGTCACCTTCCCGCTGCCGGCCGGCTTCGTCGTCACCAGCGCGACCGGCTCGGCCGGCTG
>DAIMIM010000109.1:0-9483 GCA_036722755.1 Caldimonas sp.
TCGAGCCCCCAGAAGAACTTGGTCGAGACGATGTAGTTCAGGCGCGGCCAGCCGAGGGCCTTGAACGCCTCGCCCATCACGGTCTCGCTCTGGCCCTTGGCGTAGACCTCGGCGTTGTCGAAGAAGTTGATGCCGGCGTCCATCGCAGCGGCGAGCATCTCGCGCGCGGCCGGCGTGCCGACCTGGTTGTGATAGGTCACCCATGAGCCGAGCGACAGCTCGCTCACCTTCAGTCCGCTCGAGCCGAGACGGCGGTATTCCATGTCGAGTTCCTCGTTGGTGTTCGGTGCGAAGCCGTCGAGCGTAGCGAAAATCGGGCGGTCGTGCGGCGCCGGCTAAAGTCCCGCCATGGACATGAAGGTGGTTGCGCCAGCGCGGTCCGAGCCGTTCCGCGACCGTCGCGCCCGCCTCGCGGCGACCCTGCGCGCGAAGGGCGGAGGCGTCGCGATCGTGCCGACCGCGCCCGAGCGGCAACGCAACGACGACAACGATCACCCGTACCGTCCCGACAGCGCCTTTCACTACCTCACCGGCTTCGGCGAGCCGGGCGCCTGGCTCGCACTGACGGCCGACGGCCGGGCGACGCTCGTGTGCCGGCCGAAGGACGTCGAGCGCGAGATCTGGGACGGCCACCGCCTCGGCCCCGAGGCCGCGCCGAGCGTTCTCGGCGTCGACGCCGCCTTTCCTGTGGACCGGCTCGACGATGCGATGGTCGAGCTGCTCGCCAATCAGCCCGCGGTGTGGCTTCCGTCGGCGACGCCGGGCCTGCAGACGCAGCTCGACGGCTGGCTCGAACGGGTCCGGGACCGGGCCTCGCGCGGCATCGACACGCCGGGAACGCAGCACGACCTCACACCGGTGCTGGCCGAGATGCGCGTCGTCAAGGATGCAGTCGAGCTCGAGACGATGCGGCGCGCCGCCGCGATCAGTGCCGGCGCGCACCTTCGGGCGATGCGCTTTTGCGCCGCACGTTTCGGCCGCGACCCGCACGCCGCGATCGCAGAGTACGAGATCGAGGCCGAGCTGCTGCACGAATTCCGCCGCCACGGCGCCGACGGCCCGGCCTACCTCTCGATCGTCGCCGCCGGCGCGAACGCCTGCGTGCTGCACTACGCCGCCGGGCACGCCGAGCTGCACGCCGGCGAGCTCTGCCTGGTCGACGCCGGCTGCGAGCTCGACGGCTACGCCAGCGACATCACGCGCACCTTTCCTGCCGATGGCCGCTTCACGCCGGCGCAGCGCGAGCTCTACGACATCGTCGCCGCGGCGCAGCAGGCGGCCATCGCCGCGACGCGCCCGGGTGCCCGTCAGCGCGACGCGCACGTCGCCGCCGTGCGCGTGCTCGCCCAAGGCATGCTCGACACCGGGCTGCTCGACCGCAACAAGGTCGGCGACGTCGACGCGGTCTTCGAGTCGTCGGCCTACCGCGCCTTCTACATGCACGGCACCGGCCACTGGCTCGGCCGCGACGTGCACGACGCAGGCAGCTATGTCTCCGCCGACGAGGCGCCCGTCGAGCAGCCCGACTGGCGCGGCGGCAAGGTCGTGAAAAGACCCTCGCGCAAGCTCGAGCCGGGGATGGTCGTGACGCTCGAGCCCGGCCTCTACGTGCGGCCGGCCGAAGGCGTGCCGGAACGCTTCTGGAACATCGGCATCCGCATCGAGGACGACGCCATCGTCACTGCCGGCGGATGCGAGCTCATCAGCCGCGCCGCGCCGGTGGGTGCAAGCGAGATCGAAACCCTGATGCGCGACGCGCGATGACGCGCCGCCTGACGCAAGTCGAGGCCTGAGACAGCCTGGCCCGATGCCCGTTTTTCTCGTCTTTGCCGCGTGCGCCTTCGCGAGCGGCTTCGCGCTGCGCCTGATCGATCCGATCGTCTTGCCGGTCGCCTCGCACTTCGGCGTCGCGCCGGTCGCCGCGGCGATGCTCAACACGGCCTATGCCATTCCGTACGCGCTGGCCCAGCCGTTTCTCGGCCCGCTCGGCGATCGCTTCGGCAAGCCGCGCTGCATCCAGGTCTGCATCGCCGGGCTGGCGATCACGCTGGCGGCGGGCGCGTTCGCCACCAGCTTCGGCGTGCTGATGGCGTCGCGCATTTGCGCCGGCGTCTGCGCCGGCGGCCTGATCCCGCTCGTCATCGCCGGCCTCGGCGACACCTACGACATGGCCGAGCGGCAGGTGATGATCGGCCGCATGCTGCTGGCGATCATTTCCGGGCAGATGCTGGGATCGGTCGTCTCGGGGCTGACCAGCGTCGCCTTCGGCTGGCAGAGCTCTCTTTTCATCGCCGCGGCGATCGGCGCGGCGGCGGCGGCCGTGGCGTGGATCGCGATGCCGGTGCCGGCGCGGCGCCTCGAGGCGCCCGAGCATGCATCGTTCCTGACCCTCTACGGCCGCGTCTTCGCCAACCCGAAGGCAGCGTGGCTGTACGGCGCGGTGCTGGTCGAAGGCGTGCTCTTCTTCGGGCTCTTTCCCTTCACCAGCGAGTTGCTGCTGGCGACGACGGCGCCGGGCTCGCGCAGCATCGCGGTCGAGACCGGCCTGGTGCTCGGCGCATTCGGCATCGGCGGCCTGTTTTACGCCATCAACGTGCGCGTCTTCCTGCGCTGGTTCGGCGTGCGGCGGATGTGCCTGATCGGCTCCGTCGCCGGCGCGTCGTGCTACGCCGCTGTCGCGGTGCTGCCGCTGTGGTGGCTCGACGCCGCAGCGATGTTCGCCGCCGGCCTCGCGTACTACATGCTGCACAACTCGCTGCAGACCGAGGCGACCGAGCTCGCGGCCTCGGCGCGCGGCTCGTCGGTGGCACTGTTCGCGTGCGCCTTTTTCACCGGCCAGGGCATCGGACCGCTGATCTTCGGTCCGGCCCTGCATGCATTCGGGCCGCGCGTCGCGCTGTTCGCCGGCGCGCTTATGCTGGTCGCGCTCGGCCGGGTCGTGGTCGCGACCGTCGTCGACCGGCGCGTCGTCGCGGCTTAGGGCCCGTTAACGCTAGCTCGCGGCCTCTTTCTTCGGCGGCCCGGGAAAGAAGGCGTTGGTGCGGCGGACGTAGTCGCGGTAGGGCGGGCGCCGCTCGCCGATGTCCTTCTCGAGCAGCGCCACGCCGGAGACCTTGAGCAGCAGCCCGGTCATGACCAGCGGCGAGACCAGGCCCCACCAGCCTCCGGCGGTCGAGGCCATGATGAAGAATCCCCACCACACGCAGCATTCGCCGAAGTAGTTGGGGTGCCGCGTGTAGCGCCAGACGCCCCGATCCATGACCTTGCCCGTGTTCGCCGCCTCGCCCTTGAACGCGGCGAGCTGCTGGTCGCCGACGGCTTCGAAGACGACCCCGAACGCGGCGAGCGCGGCGCCGATGCCGTCGAGCCATCCCCAAGGCACCGGATGCGCGGCCGCCGCAAGAAACGGCGTCGAGACGAGCCACGCCAGCACGGCCTGCAGCACGAAGACGAGGTAGATGCTCTTGAAGGCGAAGTTCGGCTCGTTGCGCGCCCGGATGACCTGGTAGCGGCGGTCTTCGCCGTGGCCCCAGTTGCGCCAGCTCACGTAGGCAGCGAGGCGCACCGCCCAGAGAGCGACCACGGCCGCCATCACCATGAACCGGGGGTCGCCTGCCGGCCCGAGCACCCAGGCGTAGGCAACCGCGGGCGCGGCAATGAGCAGCGACCATATCCGGTCGACCAGGCTCACGTCGTGCTGCACGACGCTCGCGACCCACGTGAGCAGGGCCAGGCCGAGGGCGACGGCGAAGCCGAGCAGCGCCGCCTGCTCGAACGTGCTCATGTGGTCGCCACAGGCGCGGCGGTCGTCACAGGCGCGCCGGCGCGCGGCTCGAACAGGTAGTGCGAGACACGCCAGCATTCGCCGCCGTCGTGGCCGAACAGCTCGGCGCACGACATGAAGAAGAGCCGCCAGCGCATCCACCAGGTCGCGGCCTGCCCGGCGCCATAGGTCGATTCGAAGATCGGCCAGAGCGCGGCGCGGTTCGCATCCATGTTGGCGAGCCACGCCTCGGAGGTCTTCGCGTAGTGGCGACCGTTCCATCGCCAGCGATGCAGCAAGGTCAGATCGCCCTGGCAGCGCAGCGCCAGATCGTCGCTTGGCATCATTCCGCCGGAAAAGAAATGGCGGCTCATCCAGTCGCTCTCGTCGCGGTCGACGAAGGCGTACGGCGTCGAGCGATGCACGAACACGTGCATGAAAAAGCGCCCGCCCGGCGCCAGCCAGCCGGCGACGCGCCGAAACGCCTCGGGCCAGTTGCGCAGGTGCTCGAACATCTCGACCGAGACCACGCGATCGAAACGCGAGCCCGCGACCGGGGCGAAGCCGCTGAAGTCGGCGGTGACGACGTGCAGGTTGCCGAGACCGCGCCGCGCCGCTTCCGCCTCGATGAAGACGCGCTGCGAATGCGAGTTCGAGATCGCGGTGATGCGGCTCGCCGGATAGTGCTCCGCCATCCAGAGGCTGAGCGAGCCCCAGCCGCAGCCGAGCTCGAGGACGCGCTGGCCATCGACGAGGCCGGCACGCTCGCAGGTCACGGCCAGCGCCGCCGCTTCCGCGTCGGCGAGCGTGGTCGCGCCTTCGTCCCACAGGCAGCAGCTGTACTTGCGGTGCGGGCCGAGCGCGCGCGCGAAGAATGCCGCCGGCACTTCGTAGTGCTGCTCGTTGGCCTTGTCGGGCAGGAGCGCGACATCGGACGCGCCCAGCGAGGCGACGAAGCGCTCGGCGATACGCGCCGCGGCCTCGGCGTCGCCGTCGCCGATCTCCACCAGCCGCTCCTTGAGCAGGCGGCGGATGCCGAGCCGCACGACCGCGTCCGGAACCAGCCCTTGCTCGACCCAGCCGATCGCCAGGTTGCTGCTGCGTGATGTCATCGGCTCGGTCGCCTCGAATTCAGGATTGCGGGTCTTGTCTACGCGGCGGGCGCCGCTTCGGATTCAGGCCCGATAATCGCGCCGATTCTTGCCGCAAAGGCCGCCGTGCTGCAGCCTATCGCCCCGATCCGGATCACTGCCTACACGACGACGACCGCAGCCGGCATCGGCAAGCAGGCGTTGCTCGCCGCCATGCAGGCCGGGCACAGCGCTTTGACCGCCAACGATTTCGGCCCGAGTCCGCTGCCGACCTGGATCGGCCGGGTCGCCGGGCTGGAGTCGGCGCCGCTGCCGGCATCGCTCGCCGCCTGGGAATGCCGCAACAACAGGCTCGCCTGGCTCGGTCTCGGCGCCGACGGCTTCCTCGCCGCCGCGCTGGCCGCCCGCGATCGACATGGCGCGGCCCGCGTCGCGCTCGTGCTGGGCACGTCGACTTCGAGCATCGGCGCGACCGAAAACGCCTACCGCACGCTCGATGCCGCCGGGCGCTTCCCCGAGGGCAATCGCGATCCGCGCGTGCACACACCGCACTCGCTGGCCATGTTCGCGCACGAGGCGCTCGGCCTCGCAGGCCCGTGCGTGACGATCTCGACCGCTTGCTCGTCGAGCGCCAAAGTCTTCGCGACGGCTGAGCGGATGCTGCGGCTCGGGCTCGTCGACGCGGCGATCGTGGGCGGCGTCGACACGCTCTGCGGCAGTGTCCTGTTCGGCTTCAACGCGCTGCAGCTGGTTTCGCCCGAGCCGTGTCGGCCGTTCGATGCCGGACGCGACGGCATCAGCATCGGCGAAGCGGCCGGCTTCGCGCTGCTCGAGCGCGCCGGCGACGACACGACGCGCGACGAAGCCCCGCGGCTGCTGGGCTACGGAGAATCGAGCGACGCGCATCACATGTCGACGCCGCATCCCGAGGGCCTCGGTGCCGAGCGCGCCCTCGATGACGCGCTGGCGCGCGCCGGCCTCGACGCGAGCGAGATCGACCACATCAACCTGCACGGCACGGCCAGCACGAAGAACGACGAGGTCGAGGCCGCCCTGGTCGCCCGGCGCTTCCCGTCGCACACCCACGCCAGCTCGACCAAGGGCTTCACCGGCCACACGCTCGGCGCTGCCGGGATCGTCGAGGCGGCGGCCAGCCTGCTGGCGATCGAGACCGGCTTCATGCCGGGCACCGTCAACACGGGCGTACTCGACGCCGCCTGCGGACCGCAGATCCGTACCGCGCCGACGCGCGGCGACGTCCGCCTGGCGCTCAGCAATTCGTTCGGCTTCGGCGGCAACAACTGCGTGCTCGTGTTCGGCCGCGCGCGGCGATGAGCGAGCGCAGCGGGATACGGCCGCAGCGGCGATGAGCAGCCTCGCCTTTCGCATCGAAGGCCTCGCCTTCTGGTCGCCGGCGCTGCCTGGCTGGCCGCTCGCGCGCGCGGCGTTTCGCGGTGAAGGCGCAGCGGTCGAGCCGCCTGCGAAACGGCCGTCGCCCGAGATCCTCGCCGCCGCCGAGCGCCGTCGCGCGCCCGACAGCGTCGCTCTCGCGCTCGAAGTCGCGACCTTGGCCATGGCCGACGCGGGGCGGCAGGGACAGTCGCTTGCGTCGGTCTTCACCTCGGCCCACGGCGACCTTGCTGTCAGCGACTACATGTGCACGACGCTGGCCAGCCAGCCGGCGCTGATCTCGCCGACCCGCTTTCACAACTCGGTGCACAACGCCCCGGCCGGCTACTGGACGATCGGCACCGGCTGCATGGCGGCGAGCTCGGCCGTGTCCGCCTTCACGCAGAGTTTCGCGGCCGGCCTGCTCGAAGCGGCGACGCAATGCGTCGCCGACGACGTCGCCGTGCTGCTCGTCGCCTTCGACATCCAGGCCGTTGGCGCCCTGGCCAGCGTCACCGCCAGCACCGGGCTGCTCGCCTGCGCGCTCGTCCTGGCGCCGCTGCGTGCGTCGACGCGCGGCACCGCGGTCGGGGCCGAGCTCGTGTCCGGTACGCGCGAGATCGCGCCGATGCGGTCGAGCGCGGCACGCGCGCTGCAGGGCAACGCAATGGCCGACGCACTGCCGCTCTTCGAAGCGCTCGCGCTGGCGACTGCCGAGCCGCTCGATCTGCCGCTGTCGCAAACCCTGTTCCTTCGCGTCATCCCCGGGTTGCGCGCATGATGGCGCGATGACGGCCGGCGAGCTCCAACGCGATGCGCAGCACGGGCAACGGCACGACGTCGTCATCGCCGGCGGCGGCCTGGCCGGGTTGACGCTGGCCCTGCAGCTCAAGCAATCGTTCGCCGACCTCGACATCCTGGTGATCGAACGGCGCCGGCATCCCGTGCCGGAGGCGGCGCACAAGGTCGGCGAATCGACGGTCGAGATCGGCGCCCACTATTTCTCCGAGGTGCTCGGCCTGAAGGCGCACCTCGAGGAGCGCCAGCTCCGCAAGTTCGGATTCCGTTTCTTTTCCTCCGAAGGACGGCGCGACATCGACGCCGTCACCGAGATCGGCGCCAGCCGCTTTCTCGCCGCGCCGAGCTACCAGATCGACCGCGGCATCTTCGAGAACTTCCTGGCCGAAGAGGCGGTGCGCCGCGGCGTCACCTTCGTCGACGGCGCGGTGGTGCGCGGCATCGCGCTGGGCTCGCGCGCAGAGCCGCACCGGGTCTCGTTCACTGCCGATGGCGAATCGCACGACGTCGAATCGCGCTGGCTGGTCGATGCCTGCGGCCGCGCCGGCCTGATCAAGAAAAGGCTCGGGCTCGCCGAGCCCAACGCGCACGACGCCAATGCGGTGTGGTTTCGCATGAGGGACCGTATCGCGATCGACGACTGGTCCGACGACGCTGTCTGGCGCGCCCGCTGCGACCCGCCGGCGCGCTGGCTCTCGACCAACCATCTCGTCGGCGTTGGCTACTGGGCCTGGCTGATTCCGCTCGCGTCGGGCTCGCATTCGGTGGGCATCGTCGCCGACGCGGCGCTGCATCCGCTCGAGACGATGAACACCTTCGCCAAGGCCATGGACTGGCTCGAAGTGCACCAGCCGCGCCTCTTCGACGCGCTCGACGGCCAACGCGACCGGCTGCAGGACTTCGCCTTCCTGCGCGATTTCTCGTACGGCTGCAAGCAGGTCTTCTCGGGCGACCGCTGGGCGCTGACCGGCGAGGCCGGCCTCTTCCTCGACCCCTTCTATTCGCCCGGCAGCGATTTCATCGCCATCTCCAACACCTACATCGGCGAGCTGATCGGCCGCGACCGCGCCGGGCGTTCGATCGACGGGCACGCTCGCCTCTACGACCAGATCTACCACTCGTTCTACGAGAGCACGCTGGCGCTCTATACGAACCAGTACGCGATCTTCGGCGACGCCGAAGTGCTGCCGATCAAGGTGCTCTGGGATTACACCTACTACTGGGGCATCCTGTCGCAGTTCTTCTTCCAGGGCCGCATTGCCGATCTGGCGGCGCTCTCGGCGCTGCGCGACGAGCTGGCGCATTGCCAGGCGCTCAACGTCGAGGTGCAGGCGTTGCTGCGTGCGTGGTCGGCGGCGCGGCCGGCCGACAGCCGGGCCAATCCGGCGGTGATGCTCGATCAGGCGGCGCTGCCGTGGTTCAGCGATCTCAACAGGAGCCTCAACGATCACCTCGACGACACCGCGTTCCGGCAACGCATCCGCGATTCGACGCGACAGATGCGATCGTTGGCGGCGGAGATCGCAGATCGCGTGGAACCCGGCGGTGGGGCGGCGACGGCGTCGCTGCGTCGATCGCTCGACGACGGCAGCCGGCACGGCGACCTC
The DNA here is from genome assembly GCA_036722755.1 of Caldimonas sp. GTDB lineage: Bacteria > Pseudomonadota > Gammaproteobacteria > Burkholderiales > Burkholderiaceae_C > Schlegelella_A. The sequence goes on from DAIMIM010000109.1 coordinate 8,649, forward strand.
GGCGCCGGCCCGATGCTGTTCGCGGTCGCCGCCGAACGCTCGCGCATCGACGCGCAAGCCGTCGCCTGAGCCGCGGTCGCCGGCGCGCAGACCGCCCGCGCAGCCGCAGCATCGCCGCCGAGATCGCCCTTTCGGCGATGATGGGTGCCCGCACGATCGAGTTCGAGTCATGCCCGAAGCAGCGCTGGTGATCGAGGGACTCGTCAAGCGCTTCGGTGCAAGCAATGCCGTCGACGGCCTGGCCTTGACGATTCCGCAAGGCGAGTTCCACGCGTTGCTCGGCCCGAACGGCGCCGGCAAGACGACGACCTTGCGCATCGTCGCCGGCCTGCTGCGGGCCGACGCGGGCCGCGTGTCGGTGCTGGGCCACGACGTCGCGACGGACGGTCTCGCCGCCAAGCGCGTGCTGGCCTTCCTGCCCGACGATCCGCTCGTCTACGCAAAGCTCGACGCGATCGAGTACCTCGAGTTCGTCGCCGGCCTCTGGCGTCTCGATCCCGCCGTGGCCGCGGCGCGCGCCGAAGAGCTGTTGCGCTGGCTCGAGCTCTGGCCGCAGGCGCGCCAGCGTGCCGAGGGCTATTCGCGCGGCATGCGGCAAAAGCTCGCGCTCGCCGGCGCCCTCATCCACGAGCCGAAGGTGTTGATCCTCGACGAGCCGCTCACCGGCCTCGACGCCGCTGCGGCGCGCCAGGTGAAAGACCTCCTGATCGAGCGCGTGCGCAGAGGCGGCACCGTGATCCTGACGACGCACATTCTCGAGATGGCCGAGCGTCTCGCGGAGCGCATCAGCATCATCCAGCGCGGGCGCATCGTCGCGCAGGGCAGCCTCGACGAG
>DAIMIM010000110.1:0-9428 GCA_036722755.1 Caldimonas sp.
GACGGTCGAGATCGCCTGGACGGTGGTGCCCTTCATCATCGTCATCCTGATGGCCCTGCCGGCGACGCGCGTCGTCGTCGCCATGAAGGACACCAGCTCTGCCGACCTGACCATCAAGGTGACGGGCATCCAGTGGAAGTGGGGCTACGACTACCTGAAGGGCGAAGGCGAGGGCATCGGTTTTCTCTCCACCATCGACCCGGCGCAGCGCGAGATGTCGGACGCCGGCAAGCCGCAGGGCGACGACTATCTGCTGCGCGTCGACAACCCGCTGGTCGTTCCGGTCGACAAGAAGGTTCGCGTCATCACGACCGCGAACGACGTCATCCACGCGTTCTATGTGCCTGCGCTCGGCGTGCAGGAAACGGTGGTCCCCGGTTTCGTTCGCGACGCGTGGTTTCGCGCCGACAAGATCGGCACCTACTACGGCCAGTGCACGCAGCTTTGCGGCAAGGAACACTCGTACATGCCGATCCAGGTCAAGGTCGTCTCGCAGGCCGACTACACGGCCTGGGTCGCCGGCAAGGTGAAGGAAGCGGCGGCCCGCGCTGACGATCCGAACAAGGTCTGGGACCTGGCGTCCCTGCAGGCGCGCGGCGAGCAGATCTACACCGCCAACTGCCAGGTCTGCCACATGGCCAACGGCAAGGGCGGAGGCGCAATCAACGCCAAGCCGCTCGATGGCTCGCCCACCGTGCTCGATGCCGACAAGACCAGGCAGATCCATGTGCTGCTGAACGGCCAGAACGCGATGCCTTCATGGAAGCAGTTGAGCGACACCGAGATTGCGGCCGTCATCACGTACACCAAGAACCACTGGTCGAATGCCACCGGGCAGGTCGTGCAGCCCACCGAAGTCGCGGCCGCGCGCAAGTAGCCGCCGCAACGCAGAGGACATCCATTCAATGAGCGCAGTCATCGGACCCCACGGAACCGTCGATCACGTCGGCGGCCACACGCACGACGCCGGACACGATCACGACAACCACGAGCACCACGGCGCGCCGCACGGCTGGCGACGCTGGGTCTACGCCACGAACCACAAGGACATCGGCACGATGTACCTGGTGTTCGCGTTCACGATGTTCATGGTCGGCGGCAGCCTCGCCATGATCATCCGCGCCGAGCTGTTCCAGCCCGGCCTGCAATTCGTCAACCCGCAGCTCTTCAACCAGCTGACGACGATGCACGGCCTCATCATGATCTTCGGCGCCATCATGCCGGCCTTCGTCGGCTTCGCGAACTGGATGGTGCCGCTGCAGATCGGCGCGCCCGACATGGCCTTCGCGCGCATGAACAACCTGAGCTTCTGGTTGCTCATTCCCGCCGCGATCATGCTCGTCAGCTCGTTCTTCATGCCGGGCGGCGCCCCGGCCGGGGGCTGGACGCTCTACGCGCCGCTGTCGCTGCAGATGGGCCCGTCGATGGATTCCACCATCTTCTCCGTCCACCTCCTCGGCGCCAGCTCGATCATGGGCTCGATCAACATCATCGTCACCATCCTCAACATGCGTGCGCCCGGCATGACGCTGATGAAGATGCCGCTGTTCTGCTGGACCTGGCTGATCACCGCCTATCTGCTGATCGCGGTGATGCCGGTGCTCGCCGGCGCGATCACGATGACGCTGACCGACCGCCACTTCGGCACCAGCTTCTTCAATCCCGCGGGCGGCGGCGACCCGGTGATGTACCAGCACATCTTCTGGTTCTTCGGCCACCCCGAGGTCTACATCATGATCCTGCCGGCGTTCGGGATCATCAGCGCCATCATCCCGGCGTTCGCCAGGAAGCGCCTGTTCGGCTACACCTCGATGGTCTACGCCACGGCGTCGATCGCGATCCTCTCGTTCCTGGTCTGGGCGCACCACATGTTCACGCAGGGCATGCCGGTGACCGGCCAGCTCTTCTTCATGTACGCGACCATGCTCATCGCCATTCCCACGGGCGTCAAGGTCTTCAACTGGATCGCGACGATGTGGCGTGGCTCGATGACCTTCGAGACGCCGATGCTCTGGGCGGTCGGCTTCATCTTCGTGTTCACCCTCGGTGGCTTCACCGGCCTGATCCTGGCCATGGCGCCCATCGACATCCAGATCCACGACACCTATTACGTCGTCGCCCACTTCCACTACGTGCTGGTCGCGGGTTCCTTGTTCGCGATGTTCGGCGGCGTCTACTACTGGGGCCCGAAGTGGACAGGCGTGATGTACAACGAGACGCGCGGCAAGATCCATTTCTGGGCCTCGCTCATCACCTTCAACGTCACCTTCTTCCCGATGCACTTCCTCGGGCTGGCCGGCATGCCGCGCCGCTATGCCGACTACCCGATGCAGTTCACCGACTTCAACATGATCGCCTCGGTCGGCGCGTTCGGCTTCGGGCTCTCGCAGGTCTACTTCCTCTTCTTCGTCGTCATCCCGATGATGCGCGGCAAGGGCGCTCCAGCGCCGCAGCGGCCGTGGGAAGGCGCCGAAGGCCTCGAGTGGGAAATCCCGTCGCCGGCGCCGTTCCACACCTTCGAGACGCCGCCGCAGCTCAATGCCGCAGCGACGAAGATCCTCGGCTATGGCGCACCGGGGCACGTCGATGCGTCCGGCGCACCGGCGCATGCCTGATCGCCGCGAGCCGACGACGGCACAGCAGCAGCAGCGCAAGGCGAACGTTCGTCTCGGGCTCATCCTCGCGTCGATCGCGATCGTGTTCTTCGTCGGCTTCATCGCCAAGAGCGCGTTCTTCGGTATCTGAGGCGGCCCATCGATGCACCGCCTCGTTCCAGCGCGCGCCCGCGCCCTGATCGTCGACAACCGCCAGATGGTCGGCAAGCTGGTGGTCATCGCGTTCCTGATGTTCGGCTTCGGCTACGCGCTCGTTCCCATCTACCGTGCGGTCTGCACGGCGCTGGGCATCAACGTGCTGTCGGTGTCCGAGCTGCAGACGGGCGCCCGCCCGGCGGCGGCGACCAATGGGCAGGTCGATACGAGCAGGACGATCACCGTCGAGTTCGATGCGAACGCCCGCGGCCCGTGGGACTTCAAGCCCGAGCGCGCCTCGGTCGACGTGCATCCCGGACAACTCACGACGGTGATGTACGACTTCCACAATCGCCAGGACCGGGCCATCGCCGTGCAGGCGATTCCGAGCTATGCGCCGGGCGTGGCCATGGCGCATTTCAACAAGGTCGAGTGCTTCTGCTTCAGCCAGCATGTCCTGCAGGCCGGCGAATCGGTGCGCTGGCCGGTGGTCTTCATCGTCGACGCCAAGCTGCCGAAGGACGTGAAGACGATCACCCTGTCGTACACCTTCTTCGAGGTGGGCGGCAAGGTGCCTGCAGCGCCCGCTCAGGCCGCAGGCGAACGTGTCGTGGAGCCGCGCTCGTGAGCGAGCACGAGGGCGTGAAGGCGGCGCTTCGGCGCAAGGGATCGTTCCTGCGCACCGTGCAGGCCGTCGGCTGGTCCTTCTTCGGCGTCCGCAAGGCGAAAGACCTGGAACGCGATGTCGGCGAGTTGAATCCGCTGCACATCGTCATCGCCGGCGTCGTCGCCGCGGCCCTGTTCATCGCCGCCATCGTCGGCCTCGTCAACTGGGTCGTCTCGAGCGGCGTCGCCGCATGAATTCGAACGTTTGGAAATCGCAGGAGAAACCGCCATGTCGGCAGTAGCGCAGACGGGCACAGCGCCCCACTATTTCGTTCCGGCGCCATCGCGCCATCCAGCGTTGGCGGCGTTCGGCCTGCTGGTCATCATCTTCGGCGCCAGCCAGTGGGTCAATGGTGCCGGCTGGGGTGCGTGGGTCGTTCTGACGGGTTTCGCCGTCTGGGCCTTCGTGCTGCAGCAGTGGTTCCGGCAAGCCATCTCGGAAAGCGAAGGCGGTCTCTACAACAGCCGCGTCGATGTCTCGTTCCGCTGGAGCATGAGCTGGTTCATCTTCTCGGAGGTGATGTTCTTCAGCGCATTCTTCGGCGCCCTCTACTGGGCGCGCGCGCACTCGCTGGCCAGCCTCGGCAGTCTCGACAACGCCGTGCTGTGGCCGGATTTCAAGGCCGTCTGGCCGAGCGTCGCCGCCGGCTACACCGGATCGCCGGCGGGGATCGTCGACGCGTTCGCGACCATGGGGCCATGGCCGATTCCGACGCTCAACACGGCGATCCTGCTCTCCTCGGGCGTCACCGTGACGATCGCGCATCACGCGCTGATCGCAAACCACCGCGTGCGCGCCATCGTCTTCATGTGGATGACCGTGCTGCTCGGCATGACCTTCCTCGGCTTTCAGGCCTTCGAGTACCACCATGCCTACACCGAGCTGAACCTCAAGCTCAGCTCCGGCGCCTACGGCTCGACCTTTTTTATGCTGACCGGCTTCCACGGCTTCCATGTGTTTGTCGGCATGCTGATGCTGCTGTTCATCACCATCCGCATCATGAAGGGCCACTTCACGCCCGACCGGCACTTCGGCTTCGAAGGCGCGGCATGGTACTGGCACTTCGTCGACGTCGTCTGGCTCGGCCTCTATGTCGTCGTCTACTGGCTCTGACGATGACCGCCCCGGGCGCGTCAGCGCCCGGGAGCGATGCCTGTCGGATGGATCCAGCCCAGCCGCCACGCGGCGATGATGCAGAGAAAGAGCACGACCGATACAGCGATCCGGACGGCCAGCGCGCGCATCATGTTGCCGCTTCGCGAAGCGCCGTTGCGGCCTCCGCGCAGCATGAAGAAGCCGGCCAAGGCCAGGGCGCCGAGGATGACGGCGAACGCAGCGCCGACGAGGATGCTCATCGCGCCGGATTATGGGCGGCCCGTGCGCCGATGAGCGTCGCATGAGCGAATCCCCTTCCGGGCAAGGTGCGGCGCAGTCTCGGCGGGCGACGCTGCTGCGCGAGGCGGTCGTTCTCGTCCTGGCGATCGCAGGCGCTGCGATCGCAGGCAGGCTCGCCGTGTGGCAGCTCGACCGGGCCGCGCAGAAGGAGTCCATGCAGGCTGCGCTTGATTCGCGCGGGCGCGAGCCGGACTTGAACGCGGCGTCGCTGGCGCGGCGACCCGCCGATCTGCCTGCCCAGGTCTTTCGACGGGTGCGCATCGCCGGCCATTGGCTTGCCGATCGCACGGTCTTCCTGGACAACCGGCAGATGGACGGCAAGGTGGGCTTTTTCGTCGTCACGCCGCTGCAGCTCGAGGACTCGCGCGACGTGGCGCTGGTGCAGCGTGGCTGGGTCGGCCGCAATTTCAACCATCGCGCGTCCCTGCCGGCGGTGCCGACGCCGGCGGGGCGCGTCGAGGTCCAGGGCATCCTTGCCGCCGCACCGTCGCGGCTTTTCGAATTCGCCGGGGCGGCGAGCGGTCCGATCCGGCAAAATGTCGATGCCGCGATCCTTGCGCGCGAGACCGGCCTGCCGCTGCTGCCGCTCGTGGTCATCGAAAGCGACACGCCGGGCAACGCAAGCGACACGCTCTTGCGCCATTGGCCGGCGCCCGCCACCGACGTGCAGATGCACTACGGCTACGTCTTCCAGTGGTCCGCGATCGGCGTGGGCATCGTCTTCCTCTATGTCTGGTTCCGAATCCTCCGACCGCGCCGGCGCTCGTCCTGAAGCGCCGGGCCTGGTGAGCCTCAGCGTGCACTCGCTGCCGTCGCCCGCGCTGGCGCCGCAGCGCACAGCGCGAGGGCGCTGGCTGATGCTTGCAGTGCTACTAGTCTGCGCGGCGCCCGTCGTCGCGTCGTACCTCGCCTATTTCGTCGTTCGTCCGCAAGGGCGCACCAACTACAGCGACCTGATCCAGCCGGCGCATCCGGTTCCGTCGCACCTGCCGATCGTCGACCTGAAGGGAAACGTCGTCGCACCGCAATCGCTGATCGGCCAGTGGTTGCTCGTCGTCGTGTCCGGCGGTGCCTGCGATGCGGCCTGCGAGAAGCAACTCTGGCTGCAGCGCCAGCTGCACCAGACGCTCGGCGCCGAGAGCGACCGGGTCGACAAGATCTGGATCATCGACGACGCCGCGGCGCCGCGCCCGCAAACGCTGCGCGCGATCGGCGTGCCCGACGCGGACGGTGCTGCCAGCGCCGGCGGCGCGGTGGCGTCGGTCACGTCGCCGACCGTCCTTCGCGTCGCTCGCCCGGCGCTCTCCGCCTGGCTCGAGCCCGCGGCGGGGCACCAGCTCGAGGACCACATCTTCATCGTCGATCCGCGCGGCGACTGGATGATGCGGGCGCCGGCCGATCCGGAGCCGGCGCGGCTGAAGCGCGACGTCGAAAAGCTGCTCCGTGCGTCGGCGGGATGGGATCAGCCGGGACGATGAGCCCGCCAGCGTACGACCTCTCGCCGCTGCTCGCGATCGCCGTGGTCGGCATGCTCCTCGCGCTCGCGCCGCTCGTCTGGTTCTGGTCGCGCCGCCGCCACGCCGCGCCGGCGGCACGCCTCAGAGCGCTGGCGCTGCTGACCCTCTTTCTCTGCTTCGATCTCGTTCTCCTTGGCGGCTTCACGCGCCTCAGCGATTCCGGTCTGGGCTGTCCCGACTGGCCGGGTTGCTACGGACACGCCAGCCCGATCGGCGCGCACGATCCGATCGCATCGGCCCAGGCGGCCGTGCCGACCGGTGCGGTGACGCACGGCAAGGCCTGGATCGAGATGGCGCACCGCTACTCGGCCACCGCGATCGGCGTGCTCGTCGTCGTCCTCGCTGCGCTCGCAATTGTCGAGTTGCGGCGTCGACGTATCGCCGGCTCTGCCGGCTGGGCGATCGCCTGCGTGGTCTGGATCGTGCTGCAAGGGGCGTTCGGCGCGCTGACGGTGACGATGAAGCTCTACCCGGCCATCGTCACGATGCATTTGCTCGGCGGCCTGGCGCTGCTGGCATTGCTTGCCGTGCAGGCTGAATCGTACGAACCTCGGGGCCTGGTCTTGCCTGCGTCGCTTCGCATCGGACTGGCGGTGGTGGCCGCGCTGGTGGTCGTTCAGATCGCTTTAGGCGGATGGGTCAGCACGAACTATGCGGTGCTTGCCTGCCGAGATTTCCCGACCTGCCAGGGATCCTGGTGGCCCGACATGAACGCCGCAGAAGCCTTCGCGTGGCGCCGGCCGCTCGGCATCAGCGAGTCGGGCGGCTATCTGCCGTTCGCGGCGCTGACCGCCATCCACATGGCGCATCGCCTCGGCGCCCTCGTCGTCGTGCCGGCGCTCGTCATCCTGGCGTGGCGGCTGAGCGCTCGTGGCGGCGCGCCGGCCAGGCCCTGGGCGCACGCCTTGTTGGGCCTTGCGGCATGGCAGCTGTCGAGCGGGCTCGCCAACGTGCTGTTCGACTGGCCGCTCGCCTCCGCTGTGGCGCACACCGCTGGGAGCGCCGCGCTCGTCGTCGTCCTGACCATCCTGCTTGTTCGTTCGGCCCGGCGCAGCGCGACGGCAGATCCGACCCGGCAGCCCGCCGGGACACCGCTCGCTTCGTAGAATCAGCCTCCTGGTTCTCATGTCCGATACCCTCGCTCCTCTCCTGCCTGGCAGCGTCTCGCTGCCGTCGAAAGCGCGCCAGTTCTATGCGCTGACCAAGCCGCGCGTCGTCCAGCTGATCGTCTTCTGTGCCGCGATCGGCATGCTGCTGGCGACGCCCGGGCTTCCCGACTGGCACCTCGCTCTGGCGACCGTCTCCGGCATCTGGCTGGTCGCCGCAGCCGCGGCGGCGTTCAATTGCCTGGTCGAGCAGCGGATCGATTCGCGGATGACGCGCACCGCGTGGCGGCCGACGGCGACCGGCGCGCTGACGACCGGGCAGGCGCTCGTTTTTTCATGCGTGCTGTGCGTGGCCGGAAGCACGATCCTCTGGACCTTCGTGAACCCGTTGACCATGTGGCTCACCTTCGCCACGTTCGTCGGCTATGCGGTTGTCTACACGGTGCTGCTGAAGCCCATGACGCCGCAGAACATCGTCATCGGCGGGGCCTCCGGCGCCATGCCGCCCGTGCTCGGCTGGGCCGCGGTGCGGGGCGATGTCGGACCGGAGGCGCTGATCCTCTGCCTGATCATCTTTCTCTGGACGCCGCCGCATTTCTGGGCGCTGGCGCTGTACCGCGCCGAGGACTACCGCCGCGCCGGACTGCCCATGCTGCCGGTGACGCACGGTTCCGAATTCACGCGGCTGCATGTCTTTCTCTACACGCTCGTGCTGTTCGCGGCGACGCTGCTGCCCTTCGTCGCCGGCATGAGCGGGCCGATCTATCTGGCGGCGGCGATCGTTCTCGGCGTCATGTTCACGGGCTACGCCTGGCGGCTCTGGCGGAACTATTCCGACGCCTTGGCCCGGCGCACGTTCCGGTTTTCGATCATCCACCTCTCGCTGCTGTTCGCCGCGCTGATCGTCGATCACTACCTCTGGCCGTGGCTGCAGTGATCGCCTCGCGTCGCGCGCTTGTTCTCGCCGCCGCGTGCCTTCCGCTCGCCGCCTGCGATCGGCTCACCGGCAAGCCGAGCGCGGCGGCGTTCCACTCGACCGACATCACCGGCGCCGACTTCGCGCGCAAGCTCGAGCTTCCCGACGCCGACGGCCAACTGCGCTCGCTCGCCGACTGGAAGGGAAAGGCGGTCGTCGTCTTCTTCGGCTACACGCAGTGCCCCGACTTCTGCCCGACGACGATGGCGCAGCTCGCGGCGATCAAGAAGTCGCTCGGCGCCGATGGAGACCGGATGCAGGTCGTGTTCATCACCGTCGACCCGGAGCGCGACACGCCGGCGGTTCTCAAGGCCTACATCGCGAATTTTGGGCCCGACGTCGTTGGCCTGCGCGGCTCCGCCGAACAGACAGCCGCCGTCGCCAAGGAGTTCAAGGTGTTCTACGACAAGGCGCCAGGCGCCAAGCCAGGCAGCTATTCCGTCGACCACAGCGCCGCATCGTACGTGTTCGATCCGCAGGGGCGCGTTCGGCTCTATGTGCAATACGGCGCCGATTCCAAGGCCGTCGCCGCGGATCTCAAGCAACTCCTCGCGACGGGCTAGGAACAAAAGAGAACGGCCCCTGAAGGGGCCGTTTCAATCCAGCGAAGCGCGTCCGATCCACGCTCAATGAACGTGGGCGAGCGCCTTTTTCATCTTCTTCATCGCGGCGACCTCGATCTGGCGAATGCGCTCGGCGCTGACGCCGTATTCGCCCGCCAGATCGTGCAAGGTCATGCCGCCGGAGCTGTCGTCGTTCACCTTCAGCCAGCGCTCTTCGACGATGCGCCGGCTGCGCGGATCGAGTGCGTCGAGCGCGAGCGAGATGCCGTCGATGGCGAGCCAGTCGCGCTTCTTCGCCTCGAGCACCTGCGTCGGCTCCGAGGCGTCGTCGGCCAGGTAGGCGATCGGCGCGTAGCTTTCCTCGCCGTCGTCGGTCTGCGGCTCGAGCGCCACGTCGCCGCCCGAGAGGCGCGTTTCCATCTCGAGCACTTCCTCGCGCTTGACGTTGAGCGTC
>DAIMIM010000111.1:0-9305 GCA_036722755.1 Caldimonas sp.
AGCATAGTCAAGCCTACAGCTTCAGCACGGCAGGCAACGGCAACGCTGCTACCGTCGGAATCGCCGGAACCATCGGCATCGTCGACACGCAAAAGTCCTACAACATCGGCGGCTCGTATGACTTCGGCGTCGTCAAGTTCGAAGGCTACGTCGATCGTCAGACACTGAGCAATCTGAAGGAGACGCGTGGATCGGTCAACGCGATCATCCCGATGGGCCAGGGTGAAGTCCACCTCGGCTACAACCGCAGCAAATTGACCAACACGCTCAGCCCGCTCAACTACACGAACACCGCCTGGATCGCAGCGGCAACGTACCAGTACAACTTGTCCAAGCGGACGGCGTTGTACGGCACGATTTCGGAGCTGAACAACGGCAATGAATCGCATCTCGCGATCGCTAGTGGCACGTCGATCGCGGCGGCTCCTACCAATGGCGGCAAGTCGAAGGGCTTCGAGCTCGGCGTTCGTCACTTCTTCTGATCGGGCGCTCGCCTCGCGCGAGCATCGATCGGATTGCAAAGGCCGCCTTCGGGCGGCCTTTCTCGTTGCGGCAATACCTTCTGCTTCGGGCATTCCCCTTTGACGCCTGGCGCGCGTTTTGCTCTGATGCAGGTCCTTCTATGCTCGCCTTCATCCTTCGCCGGCTTGTTCAGGCCGTCCTCGTCATGCTGACGGTCGCCTTCATCGCGTTCATGCTGTTCCAGTATGTCGGCGACCCGGTGACCAACATCCTCGGGCAGGACGCGACTCCCGCACAACGACAGCAGCTGCGCACCGACCTCGGCCTCGACCAGCCGTTTCCGGTTCAGTTCGCGCACTTCGTCGCCAATGCCAGCGTGGGTGATTTCGGGCTCAGTCTTCGGCAGGGTCGCAAGGTCTCGTCGCTGATCGCCGAGCGGCTGCCGGCGACGCTCGAGCTGTCCATGCTCGCTGCAGTGATCGCGCTGCTCGTCGGCGTGCCGATGGGCGTGTTCGCGGCGCTGCGGCGTGGCACGTTCCTCTCGCAGGTGGCGATGACGCTGTCGTTGATCGGCGTCTCACTGCCGACCTTCCTGATCGGCATCCTCCTCATCCTGGCCTTCGCGGTGACGCTGAAATGGCTGCCGAGCTTCGGTCGCGGCGAGGTGCTCGCGCTCGGCCCGTGGACCACGGGCATGACGAGCGTCGACGGATGGAGACATCTGATCCTGCCGGCCATCACGCTCGCCGTCTTCCAGCTCACGCTCATCATGCGTCTGGTGCGGGCCGAGATGCTCGAGGTGCTCCGTGCCGACTACATCAAGTTCGCGCGGGCGCGAGGCCTGCCGGATCGCGCCGTCTATTTCGGTCACGCGCTCAAGAACACGCTCGTGCCGGTCATCACCATCACGGGTTTGCAGCTCGGCTCGCTGATCGCCTTCGCGATCATCACGGAGACGGTGTTTCAGTGGCCGGGGATGGGGCTGCTGTTCATCCAGGCCGTCACCTTCGCCGACATTCCGGTCATGGCGGCGTACCTTTGTCTCATCGCCCTGATCTTCGTCGTCATCAATCTCGTCGTCGACCTTCTCTACTTCGCAGTCGACCCGCGCCTGCGCGTCGAAAAGCCCGCGGGCGGGCACTGACCGAATCGCTCACCAGGACCTTCAATGAAAAAAATCGCATTCGCCGTTCTCGTCGCCGCGCTGGCGCTCACCGCCCCGATCGCCCATGCCGTGACGCTGCGCGTCGCCAATCAGGGCGACGTCCAGTCGATGGATCCGCATTCGCTCAACGAGAGCCTGCAGCTCAGCTTCGACAGCAACGTCTACGAGTCGCTGGTCGAACGCGACAAGGTCATGGGCCTCGCGCCGGCGCTCGCGACCAAGTGGTCGCAGACCAGCCCGACCGTGTGGCATTTCGATTTGCGCCAAGGCGTGAAATTCCACGACGGAACGCCGTTCACGGCCGACGACGTGGTGTTCACCTTCAAGCGGGCGGCCGGCGAAGGCTCCGACATGAAGGGCTACACGAATCCGATCAAGCAGGTTCGAAAGGTCGGCGAGTTCGGCGTCGATATCGAGACCATCGCGCCCTATCCGATCCTTCCCGACACCCTCACGACGCTCGGGATGATGAGCAAGAAATGGTGCGAGGACAACAAGGCAGAGCGACCGGTCGACCGGCGCAAGGGCATCGAGAACACCGCCAGCTTCAAGGCCAACGGCACCGGCCCGTTCCGCCTGCGCGAACGCCAGCCTTCGGTACGAACCGTGCTCGTGCGTAACTTCAACTACTGGGGAAAGATCGAGAGCAACGTCGACGAGATCGTGTTCACGCCGATCGGCAACGACGCGACCCGCGTCGCGGCGCTGCTGTCGGGCGAGATCGACGTGATGGAGCCGGTGCCGCTGCAAGACGTCGAGCGCGTCAAGTCGGCGGGCTTCACGGTGCTGCAAGGTCCGGAGCTGCGGACGATCTTTCTGGGCATGGACCAGAAGCGTGATGAGCTCCTGTTCAGCAACGTGAAGGGCAAGAACCCCTTCAAGGACGTGCGCGTGCGCCGCGCCTTTTACCAGGCCATCGACGAGGAGACGATCAAGAACCGGGTCATGCGCGGCGCGGCCTCGCCCACGGCCGAGATGGTCGGCGCCGCCGTCCGGGGCTTTCAGCCCGACATGAACAAGCGCCTGCCGTACGACCCAGAAGCGGCGAAGAAGCTGCTTGCCGAAGCCGGCTATCCGAACGGCTTCGAGGTCGGCATGAATTGTCCGAACGATCGCTACGTCAACGACTCGGCGATCTGCCAGGCAGTGGCGGCGAACCTGGCGCGGATCGGCGTCAAGATCAACCTCGTGGCCGAGACCAAGGTGAGCTATTTCCCGAAGATCCTGCGTCGCGATACGAGCTTCTATCTACTCGGTTGGACGCCCAGCACGGTCGACGCCCACGACACGATGCAGGCGATCATGGCGACGCCGACGGCCGCCGGCCAGGGCCAGTTCAACCTCGGCGCCTACAGCAACCCGAAGTTCGACGAACTGACGCTGAAGGTGCAGTCCGAGACCGATCAGAAGAAGCGCAACGAGATGATTCGCGAGGCCTTCAAGATCCACCAGGACGATGTCGGCCACATTCCGCTGCACCAGCAGGCGCTCGCCTGGGCCTACAACAACAAGGTGAGTCTCGTGCAGCTGCCGAACAACTACATGATGTTCAAGTGGATCACGTTGAAGTCGAAGTAGCGGAGGCGGCAGCGGCGGGTCCGGGCCTGACCGCGACGCGTCGCGACCTGCCGCCCGTCGCGTCGTACGTCGTCGCGTCGCCGGGCCGCTGGGCGCGTTTTCTCGACGGCGACTTCTGGCATTCCTTTCGCAGCTCGCCGATGGCGATGGGCTCGGCCTTCGTGGCAATCGCCTGCATCGTCTGCGCCGTCTTCGCCGGATGGATCGCGCCGCACAACCCCACGGACCTCGCCACGCTCGAGCTCGGCGACTCGATGCTGCCGCCCGCCTGGATGGCCGGTGGCGTCGCGAAATATCTGCTCGGTACCGACGAGCAGGGGCGCGATGTGCTCTCGGCGCTCATGTATGGCGCGCAGATCTCGCTGTTCGTCGGCGGCGCGTCCGTTGTGTTGTCGCTGCTCGTCGGCGTCTCGCTCGGGCTGCTCTCGGGCTATGCCGGTGGGCGGACCGACGCGCTCATCATGCGCATCTGCGACGTGATGCTGTCCTTCCCGTCGATCCTGATCGCGCTGCTGATCGCCGGCGTCGGCCGCGCCATGTTCCCGAATGCGCACGACAGCCTGGCCTTCGGCGTGCTCATCATCGCCATCGCCTTGCCGGGCTGGGTGCAGTACGCGCGTGCCGTGCGCGGTTCGACGATGGTCGAGCGGCACAAGGAATACGTGCAGGCCGCCCGCATCGTCGGCGTCTCGCCGCTGCGCATCATGATGAAGCACGTGCTGCCCAACGTGATGGGACCGGTGCTGGTTCTTTCGACGATCCAGGTCGCGACGGCGATCCTGTCGGAGGCGACGCTGTCTTTCCTGGGCGTCGGCGTCTCGCCCACGTCGCCTTCGCTCGGGACCTTCATCAACGAAGGCAACAAGCAGCTTTTCAGCGGCGCCTGGTGGCTGGTCATCTTCCCCGGAACGATGCTCGTCGTGATCGCCCTCAGCATCAACCTGTTCGGTGACTGGCTGCGCGACGCGTTGAACCCGCGCCTGCGCTGAGGGTCCGACAGGTCCCGTCGCCATCAAGGAGTCGAGCATGCAAGATCGATCGACATTCATTTGTACCGCGGTACTCGTCGCCGCGAGCGGCCTCTCGGCCTGCGCCAGCACCGACTACCACTACTCGCAGCTCTCCGGAGAGCGCTACTTCCGGGTGCCGATCGACACCTATCCGGTGGCGATCGTTCGCGTCGACGGCAAGGACAACACCTTCCGTCCGGCGCTCGTCGACCCTGGCTTGCGGCAGGTGACTGTCCAAGGGCCACCGGGCGGCGCCGGCGGCATCGGCGAGGAACGCACATTCGCTCTCGAAGTCGCGTCGTGCACCCACTACTACCTGGTCGCGGTCAAGCCCAACAGGTTGAACTCCGATTTCACCGTGCGCATCGACCACCAGGAGCCGGTGAGTGGCTGCACGCCGGCGCGATCTTCCTGAGCCTGTCCGACCTTCATGCCCGACCCGCTGCTCGACGTCCGCCATCTCCGGGTCGAATTTCCAACGCGCCGCGGCACGCTGGTCGCGCTCGACGACGTGTCGTTCGACATCTCGCCTGGCGAGATCCTGGGCGTCGTCGGCGAATCGGGGGCGGGCAAATCGCTCACCGGCGCAGCCATCATCGGCCTGCTCGATCCGCCCGGTCGCATCGCTGCTGGCGAGATCCGCTTCGATGGGCGCCGCATCGATTCGCTTCCCTACGAAGCGATGCGCAAGGTGCGCGGCAAGTCGATCGGTGCGATCTTCCAGGATCCGCTGACCTCGCTCGATCCGCTCTACACCGTCGGGCAGCAACTGATCGAGACGATCCGCACGCACCTGCCGGTGAGCGCTTCCGAAGCGCGACAACGCGCCATCCGCTTGCTGGAAGAGACCGGGATCCCGGCCGCGGAGGCGCGCCTCGACCAGTACCCGCACCAGTTTTCGGGTGGCATGCGACAGCGGGTCGTGATCGCGCTGGCACTGGCCGGCGAGCCACGCCTCATCGTCGCCGACGAGCCCACCACGGCGCTCGATGTCTCGATCCAGGCGCAGATCATCTTTTTGCTCAAGCGTCTGTGCAAGGAGCACGGCGCGGCGGTCATGCTCGTCACCCACGACATGGGCGTGATCGCCGAGACCTGCGATCGCGTTGCCGTCATGTATGCGGGGCGGATCGTCGAGATCGGCCCGGTCGCCGACGTGATCCACAAGCCTGCCCATCCGTACACAGTGGGCCTGATGGGATCGATCCCGGCGATGGACGAGGACCGTGAGCGGCTGTTGCAGATCGATGGCTCGATGCCGCGCTTGACCGCCATCCCGGCGGGATGCGCATTCAACCCGCGCTGCCCGCATGTGTTCGATCGCTGTCGCGTCGACAGGCCCGACCTGATGCCCGCGGGCGCGACCCGCGCCGCCTGCTGGCTGCACGCCGCATCGTCGAAGGCGGCGGCATGAGTGCGCTGCCCGACGAGGTCGTCGCCCCGCTCGTCGAAGTCGAAGGGCTCAGCAAGACCTTCGATGTGTCGGCGCCCTGGCTCAACCGGGTCATCGACCGCAAGCCTCGCCAGTTCGTTCACGCTGTCGACGACGTGAGCTTCTCGATCCTTCCCGGCACGACGCTCGCGCTGGTCGGCGAATCGGGTTGCGGAAAGAGCACCGTCGCCCGCTTGCTGGTCGGCCTGTACGCGCCGACGCGAGGGCGCGTGTTGTTCGGCGGCGTTGACGCGACCGCGACGACGCGTCCGACGGCGATGCGCCGGCGCATGCAGATGATCTTCCAGGATCCCTACGCGAGCCTGAATCCGCGCTGGAAGGTTCGCGACATCGTCGCCGAGCCGTTGCGCGAGCATGACTTCGATGCAGACGTCGCCGGGGCCGAACGCGAACGCCGCCTTCTGTCGCGTGTCGACCGCCTGCTCGGCTCGGTCGGTCTCGCCGCGGCCGATGCCGAGAAATTTCCGCACCAGTTTTCCGGTGGACAGCGGCAGCGGATCTCGATCGCCAGAGCGCTGGCGACCCATCCCGAGTTCCTCGTCTGCGACGAGCCGACGTCGGCTCTCGACGTGTCCGTGCAGGCCCAGGTGCTCAACATCATGAAGGCGCTGCAGGTCGAGCTCGGCCTCACCTACCTCTTTATTTCGCACAACCTCGCGGTGGTGCGCCACGTCAGCGATCAGGTGGGCGTGATGTATCTCGGCCGCATCGTCGAGATCGCCTCGAAGCAAACGCTGTTTTCCACGCCGCGCCACCCCTACACGAGGATGCTGCTCGATGCCATTCCCGACATCCACATGAGTGGGCGGGCGAGAACTCCGGTGCAGGGCGAAGTGCCGAATCCGCTCGATCCGCCGAGCGGCTGCAGCTTCCATCCGCGCTGTCCGCACGCCAACGAGCGTTGCCGTGTCGAACGCCCGTTGCTGCTCCCGGCCGGCGCCACGCGCGTGGCGTGCCACGCGGTCCAGGAAGGACGCATCTAGAAGGCCCCCCGGCCGCGCGGCGACGGGCCACGAGCGGGTGGTCAGCCTTGCGAGCGCAGGTGTTCGCCACGCATCAGATCGGCCGATGTCTCGCGGTCCCGCACCAGCCAGGCGGCGTCGCCCGAGACCATCACTTCGGCCGCTCGACCGCGTGTGTTGTAGTTGCTCGCCATGCTCATCGCGTAGGCGCCGGCAGAAAGAATCGCCACGTGATCGCCGGGCGCGACAGCGAGCTCGCGATCGCGCCCGAGCCAGTCTCCCGATTCGCAGATCGGCCCGACGACGTCGAACCGTCCCGCGGCTGCGCCTGTGCGCTCGCACTCGACGATGCGCATCCAGGCGTCGTACATCGCCGGGCGGGCAAGGTCGTTCATCGCCGCATCGACGATGCAAAAGCTCTTCCCTTCCACCGGCTTGACATAGAGCACTTCGCTGATCAGCACGCCGGCGTTGCCGACGAGCGAGCGACCCGGCTCGAACAGGAGCTTGCGATGCGAATGGCCACGTTCGTCGATGCGGCGCAGGAGGCGCTCGATGAGCGCGTCTGCCGAGGGCGGTGTTTCGCCGTTGTAGGCAATGCCGAGGCCTCCGCCGAGGTCGAGATGCGCGACCTCGAGGCCGGTGCCTTCCACCGCTTCGACGAGATCGAGCATCCGGTCGAGCGCCTCGATGTAGGGTTCGGCGTCGACGATCTGCGAGCCGATGTGGCAATCGATGCCGACGACCTCGAGACCGGGAAGCGTGGCGGCGCGCCGAAAAGCGGCGAGCGCTTCGGCGTGGGCGATGCCGAACTTGTTGCTCTTGAGGCCGGTCGAGATGTAGGGATGCGTCCGGGCGTCGACGTCGGGGTTGACGCGCAGGCTGACCCGCGCGGTCCGGCCGGCGGCTGTCGCCACCGTCGACAAGACGTCGAGCTCGGCCACGCTTTCGACGTTGAAGCACATGACGCCCGCGTCGAGCGCCTTCGCCATCTCGCTTCGGGTCTTGCCGACGCCGGAAAAAACGATGCGGCCTGCATCGCCGCCGGCTGCGAGGACGCGGTCGAGCTCGCCACCCGAGACGATGTCGAACCCGCAGCCGCGTGCCGCGAACCACTGCAGCACGGCGAGGTTCGAATTCGCCTTCATGGCGTAGCAGATCAGATGATCGCGGTCGGCGAGGGCACGCTGATACGGCGCGAGCGCGCGCGCCATCGCGGCGCACGAGTATGCGTAAAGAGGGGTACCGAACCGGCGTGCGAGCGCCGTCAGCGCCACCTCTTCGATGCAGAGCGTGTCGCCGCGATAGGCGATATCGGGGTCTCCGGGCAGCGTCATCGGCGTGCCGCTTGCGAGGCAGCAGTCGAGGCCGGCCCGGCGCTCACGGGCGCCGCCGCGACGGACGACGCGTTGGATGCGCCCAGCGCGAGCGGGCCCTTGAGCCCGCACGCCACGAGCAGGGCGGACGTGGCAAGTGCGAGAGAGCACCTCGCCGCTTGCCGGGTCACCGTCGCCACTACACTGATCCCGCTTCGTTGCATCGAATGATTTTATCGGCCATGACCACCCCTCCCTCCATGCTTTCGGATGCCGAGTACGACGCGAGGACGCGAGCAACGCTCGCCGCCGTCGAGACCACGGTCGATCGCCTGCTGCAGAGCGACGTGATCGACATCGACGCGAATCGAACCGGCGGCCTTCTCGAGCTCGCTTTTCCCGGCGGCGGAACCATCGTCGTCAACACGCAGCCGCCGCTGCACGAGCTCTGGCTGGCGGCGCCGACAGGCGGCTTTCACTTCAGGCCGTCCGAGCATGGATGGGTCGATGGCCGCGACGGACGCGAGTTCTTCGCCGTGCTGACGCAGTGCGCCAGCGAGCTGGCAGGACAGGCGCTTCGCTTCGAGCCTTGAAGGGCCGCCCGGCTCAATGGCGGCGAAACAGATCGAGGATCGAGTTGCGCTCTTCTTCCGTCGGCGCAATCGGCGCCTTTTCCTCCAGGCCGACGCTGCTCACGCCGGCCCCGCGCGCGAACTCCTCGAAGTACCACTCGCCGCCGATGTTGACGACGCCTTCGGGCGGCGAGGGCTCCTGCACCGGCACGCCCTTGAGTATCGTGCTCATGTAGTCGATCCAGATCGGCAGCGACAGGCCGCCGCCGGTTTCGCGGTCGCCGAGCTTTTTCGGATCGTCGTAGCCCATCCACACGACCGCGACGACGTTCTTCTGCCAGCCGGCGAACCAGGCGTCGTGCGAGTCGTTCGTCGTTCCGGTCTTGCCGTAGATGTCGGGGCGCTTCAACATCGCACCTGCCCGGGCCGCGGTGCCGGCGTGCGTGACGGACTGCAACAGACTGGTCATGACGAACGCGTTGCGGGCGTCGAGTGTCCTGATCGACTCGTTGAGGACGGGAACGCGCGCCTCGTTGAGGACGTGGCCCTTCGAGTCGGTGATGCGGTTGACGAGGATCGGGTTGACGCGATAGCCGCCATTGGCGAAGACGCTGTAGGCCGACGCCATCTGCATCGGCGTGACCGATCCCGCGCCGAGCGCCATCGTGAGGTAGGCGGGGTGCTTTTCCGGATCGAAGCCGAAACGCGTGATCCACTGCTGGGCGTATGCGGGGCCGATGGCTTTCAGGATCCGGATGGAAATGAGGTTCTTCGACTTCATGAGGCC
>DAIMIM010000112.1:0-9267 GCA_036722755.1 Caldimonas sp.
TCGAGCGCACGGCCTGCTGCAGGATCAGGCTGATGCCCCAGGTGGCGAGCAGCGTCTCGAGCGGCCTGCCGTAGAGAAAGCGGATCACGCCGCGCTCGAGCACCGCGCCGACCAGCGCCGAGACGATGAAGGCCGCCGGGATGGCCGCGATGACGTAGGCGTCGAAGAAGCCCGGCAGGTAGCTGCGGAACAGGTTCTGCACGACGTAAGTCGTGTAGGCGCCGATCATCATCAGCTCGCCATGGGCCATGTTGATGACGCCCATCAGGCCGTAGGTGATGGCCAGGCCGAGGGCGACCAGCAGCAGGATCGAGCCGAGGCTGATGCCGGTGAAGATCACGCCGAGCCGCTCGCCCCAGGCCAGCCGGCCCTCGATCTGGCCGAGCGAGACGCCGATCGCGGCCTTCACGTCGGCGTCGGTCTCGATCTTCTGCCGGTCGAGCAGCAATGTCTTGGTGGCCGGCGTTCCGCTCAGGCCGAGCAGCTTCGTCGCCTCGAGACGCCTGGCCTTGTCGGTGCTGGCGAGCAGCATGGCGGCGCGCAGGTTGCCGAGCGCTTCCTTCGTGGCGGGCACGGACTCGGCCGCGTAGGCCTTCTCGATCAACGGCAGCTTGGAGTCGTCGAGGTCGCCCTGCATGGTCTTGACGGCATCGGCGCGGACCTTGTCGTCCTTGGAGAACAGCTTGATCGAGGCCAGCGCCGAATCGAGCTCGCTGCGCATCTCGTTGTTGTTGACGATGTCCTCGGCCGTGTCGGGCACCGGCACTTCGGCACCGGTCACCGGGTCGTAGCCCTTGCCGTCCTTCATGACGAAGACGGCCTTGTCGGTGAACTTCACCGAATCGTCGGAGATCGCCTGGATCAGCGCGACGGTCTTCTCGTCGGCACCGTCGATCATCTTGTGCAGCGCCGCGATGCGGTCTTCGATCTCGCCTGCAACCAGCGAGCGCGCCTGCGGCGGCGTCAACGCATGGGCCGGCCCGCACAGCAGCAGCGCGGCGATCAGCAGCGGGATCCAGCGCAGCAGCTGCGCGCGAATCGACAGCATGGGTTCACGACTCAAGACAAATGGCTCCGCGCATGTGACTGCGGCGGCCTTTCGACCGCCGCAGGCCGATCACGGCGCCAGGCCGCGATCGGGGTCCGTGCTCAGATCATCGACCCGATCACTTCTTCTCCGGCTCGTCCTTCTTGCCCTTGTCTTCCGGAATGTACTGGCTCCACGGATTGGCCTTGACCGGGCCCGGCGTCTTCCAGACCACATTGAACTGGCCGTCCGGGCGAACCTCGCCGATGAACACCGACTTGTGCAGGTGATGGTTCTTCGGGTCCATCTCCGAGGTGATGCCGCTCGGTGCCGGGAAGGTCTGGCCGGCCATCGCCGCGATCACTTTGTCGGTGTCGGTGCTGCCGGCCTTCTTGACCGCCTGCGCCCACATGTGGATGCCGATGTAGGTGGCTTCCATCGGGTCGTTGGTCAGCGGCTTGTCCTTGTCGCCCGGGATGTTGTGCGCCTTGGCGTAGTCGCTCCACTCCTTGATGAACGCGGTGTTGGCCGGACTCTTGATCGACATGAAGTAGTTCCACGCCGCGAGCTCACCGACCAGCGGCTTGGGATCGAGACCGCGCAGTTCCTGCTCGCCCACCGAGAAGGCGACGACCGGAACGTCCTTGGCCTTCAGGCCGGCGTTGCCGAGTTCCTTGTAAAAAGGAATGTTGGAGTCGCCGTTGATGGTCGAGACCACCGCGGTCTTGCCACCGGCCGAGAACTTCTTGATGTCGGCGACGATGGTTTGATAGTCGCTGTGGCCGAACGGCGTGTACGTTTCCATGATGTCTTCGTCCTTCACGCCCTTGGCGTGCAGGAAGTAACGAAGGATCTTGTTGGTGGTGCGCGGGTACACGTAGTCGGTGCCCAGCAGGACCCAGCGCTTGGCGCCGCCGCCCGCCTTGCTCATCAGGTACTCGACGGCGGGAATGGCTTGCTGGTTCGGCGCTGCGCCCGTGTAGAACACGTTCTTGCTGAGCTCTTCACCTTCGTACTGCACGGGATAGAACAGCAGCGCGTTCTTCTCTTCGAAGACCGGCAGCACCGACTTGCGCGAGACCGAGGTCCAGCAGCCGAACACCACGGCGACCTTGTCCTGGTCGATCAGCTGCTTGGCCTTCTCGGCGAACAGCGGCCAGTTCGAGGCCGGGTCGACGACGACGGCTTCGAGCTGCTTGCCGAGCACGCCGCCCTTGGCGTTGATCTCGGCGATGGTCATCAGCACGGTGTCTTTCAGCACCGATTCGGAGATCGCCATCGTGCCCGACAGCGAGTGCAGCACGCCGACCTTGATGGTGTCGGCGGCGACAGCGGAGAGACTGACGAGGCTCGACGCAGCGAGGGCTGCGCAGGCGGCGGTGAGCGCGAAGCGGCGTTTCATAAGCAGGACCTCCCGAGGTGTTTCGAACGAATGACGGCGGACGACGATTCGCCAGCGGGGAGCAACGTCAGCAAGGGCTATGCCATGTGATCGTGGTGCGGTGGCGTGCAGCGAAACATGCGGAGCCCATCGGGAGCGTCGGCCTCGGCGACGGCTGCGCATGCGCACCACCGACGGGCGGTGCAACGCACCAAGTTGGCAGGCGCCCTCCGGACGCGCCCATCCTTTAGAGTGCGAGCGCATGCATCATCGGCCGCTGCGCCCAGGCACATCGACGCTCGTGTTCTGCCTCGTCGCGGCAGTCGCTGCGGTGCCGATCGCGTTCGGCGTCGCAGCGGCAGGCTACGGCGTCGCTGCGCTCGATCCGCCGCGCGATCTCGCGGCGATCGTCCTCTGGTCGGTGGCAGAAGAAATCGTCTTTCGCGGCGCGATCCAGCCAGCGGTCGCGCGCGCCTTGAAGCAGGCCGGTGCGGCATGGATCACGCCGGCGAATGCGCTGACCAGCCTGCTCTTCGCAGCGCTTCATCTCTGGCGCCATCCGCTCGTGGTGGCGGCGTCGATCTTTCCGGTCTCGCTCGTCTACGGGCGGGCCCGGGAACTGAGCGGCCGGGTCTGGCCGGCCGCCCTGCTTCATCTGACATTCAACGCTCTGCTCTATGCGGCCTCATGGCTGCGCTCGGCGTCGTGACCGTCTCCATGGGCGCCTCGCGACCGGCGCACGCCTCGAGGACAAGCCCGACTACGGGGACGGCGAACCCTGAAGCTCGGGCGTCGAGACGGGCGCCGGTCGGGTGTCTCTGGTCGGCTGCCACCAGACCGCGCCGTCGCGCTCGAATGCGTCGATCCGCAGCAGGCGGCCGCGGCCGCACGGGCCGCCCAGACACTTCCCGGTCTGCGGCGCGTACGCGGCGCCATGGATCGAGCAGAGGATGAACTCGCGGCCGCTGTCGAGGAACTCGCCGGGCTGCCAGTCGAGCTCGGTGGGCACGTGCACGCAGCGGTTCAGGTAGGCGACGACGGCGCCGTCGAAGCGCAAGGCGAAGGCCCGTGCCGGCTCGCGAAAATGGACCACGTCGAAGACGACGGCGCGATCCTTTTCGGCGAGGTCCGACGAGGCGCAGACGCGCTGCGGCGGCGGCACCGGCGCAGCGACGAGCGGCGTCACTTGGTCAGCGGCGTCCCGGCGACCGGTGCACCCGGGGCGGCGCCCTTCGCGTTGGCCAGGTCGCCGGCGACCGCGAAGACGATTCGATCGGGCACGATGTACTTGCGAAACGCAGCGTTCACCTCGTCGAGCGTGATCTGCGCGCGCAGCTCGTCGAGCTCGGCAAGGAATTTCGGCGTCTTGTCGCGTTCGATGAAGTTGACCAGCGCGCCGGCCAGGGCCGGATCCTGTGCGCGCGCGAGGCGACTCGACGCGACGATCGCCTCCTTGGCGCGCTTCAGCTCGTCGGCGGTGAAGCCGTCTCGCCGCGCCCGCACCAGCTCCTGATCGAATGCCGCCTTCACGCGGTCTGCATTCTGCGGCGCGCTGATGGCATAGACGAACCAGGTCGCGTTGGTGTTGAACTGGCCGCCGCCGATCGCCGAGCCCACGCCATACGACAGGCCGTCCTTCTCGCGAATGCGATCCCACAGCCAGCCGGTGCCGCCACCCGAGCCACCGAAAATCTGCATGGCCAGGCGCAGCGCCTGGAATTCGCGATCCGATTCGCGCAATGGAAAGCCGAGCTGTCCGAACGAGAACGCGTTCTGCTTGTCCTTGACCTCGATGCGGAACTGCGAGGCCGGGATCGCAACGTACGGAAGCGGCACGCGCGTGAACGCGGTCTTGCCGGTCCAGCCGCCAAGGCCCTCCTGAACTTGCGCCGTCAACGCCGCGGCGTCGAAGTCGCCGACCGCGGCGACGACGGCGTGCGACGCGCCGTAAAAGTCGCGATGGAACGCGCGCAGGTCGTCGAGCTTGAGCGTCGCGATCCCCTGCAGCGTCTCGTCGAAGCTCATGGCGTAGCGAACGTCGCCTTTCGGATAGGGATTGCCGTAGCGCGCGAGCTGCTGCGTGACGAGCGCCTGCGGCTCGGAGCGAGACGACTCGATGCCGCTGACCCAGGCCGTCTTCATCTGCTCGAACTCGGCAGGATCGAAGCGCGGCGAGCGCATGACTTCGAGGGCGAGTGCCATGGCCGCTGGAAGGTTCGCCTTCGTCGTCTCGAGACGGAACGAGATGCCCTGAGGCCCGCCGCCGACGTTCCACGATGTCTGCAGCTTCTCGAAGGCCGTCGCAAGCTCTTCGCGGCTCAGGCGCGTCGTGCCGCGAGCCAGCATGCTCGCCGTCGCGTCGCCGATCAGATCCTTGCCGACCAGGCTCTTCTCGTCGCCGAGCAGCAGCTTGATCGAGACGACGACCTTTCCTCCGCGCGTGGTCTTGGGCAGGAACGCGACCCGCACTGCGGCCGCGCCGGGCAGCGTCGCGATCGTCGTGCGGCGCTCGATGTTGGCCGCCGAAACGTCGAAGTTCTCGCCGGCCGCGACCGCTTCGCCGCCCTTGAAGGTCTTCATCAGGCTGGCGACGTCGACCTTCGCGGGCGCCGGCGCGCGCACCGGCGCGGCGCTCGGAATGAACGTGCCGAGCGTGCGGTTGCTCGTCACGAAATACTCGGAAGCGACGCGGTTGACATCGGCCAGCGTCGCCGCCTTGATGCGATCGCGCCGGTCGAAGCCGAGCCGCCAGTCGCCCTCGGCGACGAATTCCGACAGGCCGAGGCCGACGCGCTGCGGATCGTTCAGCGCCTGCGTGAAGCCGCGCAGCCAGATGTTCTTCGCACGATCGAGCTCGGCCTCGGTGAAGGGCGTGCGGCCGATGCCTTCGACCGTCGCCACCAGCGCCTCGCGCGCCGCGTCGATCGACTGGCTCGCCTTCAGCTGTGCCCCGAAGAAGGCGATGCCCGGCTCGGCCAGGGCTTGCGCGCCTCCGAACGTCTCGGCCGCGAGGTCTTTGGCGACCAGCGCCTTGTGCAGGCGGAATTCGGCGCCGCCGAGCATGGTCGCGGCGAGCGCGGCGGGCGCGAAATCGGGCGACGGGCCGGCCGGCACGTGGTACATGGCGAGGACGATCGGGGTGTCGCCGACGCGCCTCAACGTCACCGTCTTCTCGCCGTCCTGCGCCGGGTCGAGCGTGTAGGTCGGCTCGATGACGCGCTCCGGCTTCGCGATCTTGCCGAAGGTCGAGGCGATGATCGCAAGCGTCTTCGCTTCGTCGAACTTGCCGGCGACGATGAGGACGGCGTTGTCGGGCTGGTAGTACTTCCGGTAGAAGGCCTGCAGGCGCGCGATCGAGACGTTCTCGACGTCGCTGCGCGCGCCGATCGTGCTCCTTCCGTAGGCATGCCAGTGGAAGGCCGCCGCCACGACGTCCTCGAACAGGATGTTGCCGGGATTGTTCTCGCCCGATTCCATCTCGTTGCGCACGACCGTCATCTCGGAATCGAGATCCTTTCTGGCGATGAACGATTGCGTCAGCGCCTCCGACAGCCAGTGCAGATAGAAGTCGAGGTTCGCGGGGCTCTCCGCCATGCTCGCGAAGTAGTTGGTCCGGTCGTCGGACGTCGTGCCGTTCCACGCAAGCCCACGATCGCTCATCTCCTTCTTCGGATCGGGATGCTGCGGCGTGCCCTTGAACATCAGGTGCTCGAGCAGGTGCGCCATCCCCGTCTCGCCGTAGTTCTCCATGCGCGAGCCGACGCGGATCGTCAGGTTGACCGTGGTCGTCGGCTTCGACGCGTCGGGCAGCGTCAGGACGTGCAACCCGTTCGGCAAGGCGTACTCGGTGATGCCTTCGACCGTGGTCACGCGCGTCAACCCTGCCGGCAGCTGGACCGCTGCGGCGTCGCCGGCCGCTTGGGCCTGCGCGGCGGCGGTGGCGACGACCAGGGCAAGGCCGCAGGCCAGGGCCGCGGCACGGCGGACGCGAGCGTTCAAGAGAGCGAGTTGTCGCACGGTGACTCCCGAAGATTGCGATTCATTGTCCACTCACCGACCGGTCCCGTTTCACGCGTGGGCAACGAGCCAGCGGTCGAGCTCGGCGGTCGAATGGGCGATGTGCAGCGGCCGATGTTCCACGAACGCTTCCGGCTCGTGCGCGCCGAAGCTGACGGCGACGCTTGCACAGCCGGCGTTCGCGGCGAGCTGGAGATCGTGGGTCGTGTCGCCGACCATGAGGGTTCGATCGGCGCGCGCTCCAAGCTCGCGCATGAGCTCGAGCAGCATCAGCGGATCTGGCTTGCCCGCCGTTTCGTCGGCTGTCCTGGTCGCATCGAAGAGGCCCTTCAGCTCCGAGCGCTGCAGCGCGTCGTCGAGGCCTCGACGGGTCTTGCCGGTGGCGACGCCGAGCCAGTGGTTGCGCGCCTTGAGGCCGCGCAGCATCGCCGCCGTTCCGTCGAAGAGAACGATGTCGTTCTGGCTCGCCATGTAGTGCAAGCGGTAGCGCTCGCCGAGCTCGCGATAGCGCTCGGGAGGCAAGTCGGGCGCGGCATGGCGAAGCGCATCGGCCAGGCCGAGGCCGATGACGAAGCTCGCGTCGCGGTCGCTCGGCACCGTCGTGCCGACGTCGGCGCAGGCCGACTGGATGCAGCGGGCGATGAGCCGCGTCGAGTCGAAGAGCGTGCCGTCCCAATCGAAGACGACGAGATCGAAGCGGCGCGTCGTGCTCATGCCCCGTACCCGACGCCGGTCGCGAGCGCTCCGATCAGTTGCGCGCAGGCGGCCGGCAAGGGCGCTTCGATGTCGACCGCGGCGCCGGTCGTGGGGTGGACGAAGCGAAGGCGTCTGGCGTGCAGGAACATCCGCTCGAAGCGGATACCAGGCACCTCGACGCCGCGCGCGATCGCCTTGTTGAGCGTGAAGTCGCCGTACTTCGGATCGCCGACCACCGGATGGCCTTCATGCGCAAGATGAACGCGGATTTGATGCGTGCGCCCGGTCTTGATGGTCACCTCGAGCAGCGTGAAACGCGCGAATCGTTCGGCGACGCGAACCAGCGTGATGGCGCGGCGCCCGTCCTCGTGGTCGGCATCGACGGCGCGGACGCGTCGGATCCCTTCGCCATCGAGGTACTTGTGCAGCGCGACATCGATCACCTTGGCCCGGTCCGGCCAGTCGCCTGCCACCAGCGCCGCATAGGTCTTGCCGATGGCGCGCTCCGGCGTTCGCGACCGCAGATCGTTCTGCAGGCCGACCAGCGCCTTGCGCGTCTTGGCGATGAGAAGCAGCCCCGACGTTTCCTTGTCGAGCCGATGCACGAGCTCGAGGAACTCCGCGGCCGGACGCGCCCTTCGCAGCTGCTCGATCACGCCAAAGCTCTCGCCGCTGCCGCCATGCACCGCCACGCCGGCGGGCTTGTCGATCGCGAGCAGGTGCTCGTCTTCGTAAACCACCGGAAATTCTCGCGGCGGAGCGGGCAGCACGTCGCTGCGATCGGCGACGCGCACCGGCGGGATGCGAACCTCGTCGCCCAGGTCGAGGCGCGTGTCGGCGCCGGCGCGACCCTTGTTGACGCGAACCTCGCCCGAGCGGATGACGCGGTAGAGATGCGCCTTCGGCACGCCCTTGAGCGTCTTGGCCAGGAAGTTGTCGAGGCGCTGCCCGACCGAGCCTGCATCGACGAGGATGGTTTGCACGGCCGGGGCGGCTCTGCGTGCCGCCGCACGCTCCGCCTTCGGCGGCGTCACGGCGACCCGGATCCCTTTGGCCCTTATAATGCGCTGCTCCACTCTGAGCCGTAAGTGTTTGATTTTTCAGAGTTTAGCGTCGCGATGAAAGGCGGCGCAGGCTCTCGGGCTTCGAGTGGCGGCCGGGACCCGAGTTCCGGCCAAACGGTGATGCAACGTCCCGTCGCTCCTGCAGGCTGCGTTCCCAAGTGACGCCGCGGCGGCGATGCGCGAGACGGCAGAGCAACAAGAAAGAACCAATATCAAGGTTTCCCGGCTGAAGACGAATGCCCCCGCCTGAACTCCGTTCCTGCGATCCGGCTCCCTCGCGCTTCGGCCTGCGTTCAGTGATCGCAAGCGTGCCACCCACCCGCCACTTCACTGCCTCGCGCGCGCCAACGCTGCCCGGGTTCGCGGTCTTCTAAGACCGCATCCATCCCGCGCAGTCCAGGGCGATTCCTTCCGGTTTCCTTCGCGTTTTCTCGTGCATCGATTCGTCGCCAGCGGCACGGCCGCGGCGGCTTGAAAGCGGGCGCGGCATGAGAGCCGCGCCGAAGGAGTGCACATGAAGCGCATGCTGATCAACGCGACGCAGCCGGAAGAGCGTCGCCTCGCGATCGTCGACGGCCAGAAGTTGATGGATTTCGAGACCGAGATCGAGGGCCGGGAACAACGCAAGGGCAACATCTACAAGGCGGTCGTGACGCGGGTCGAGCCTTCGCTCGAAGCCTGCTTCGTCGACTACGGCGAAGACCGCCACGGCTTCCTGCCGTTCAAGGAAATCTCCAAGAATTACTTCCGCGAAGGCACCGACGCGCGCACCGCGCGCATCCAGGACGCCATCAAGGACGGCGACCAGCTGCTCGTGCAGGTCGAGAAGGAAGAGCGCGGCAACAAGGGCGCGGCGCTGACCACCTTCGTCTCGCTCGCCGGCCGCTACCTGGTGCTGATGCCGAACAACCCGCGCGGCGGCGGCGTCTCGCGCCGCATCGAGGGCGAAGACCGCGAGGAGCTGAAGGAAAACCTCGACCAGCTCGAGTACCCGAAAGGCATGAGCCTGATCGCCCGCACCGCCGGCATCGGCCGCACCGCGCCCGAGCTGCAGTGGGACCTGAACTACATGCTCAAGCTCT
>DAIMIM010000113.1:0-9226 GCA_036722755.1 Caldimonas sp.
ACAACGGCATCTCGATCGACGGCGCCGTCGCGCCCTGGTTCATCGACGACACGCCGAAACGCTTCGAGGCCTACGGCTGGAACGTGATCGCGGGAGTCGACGGTCATGATGTCGCCGCCGTCGACGCGGCGATCGCGGCGGCGCGCGAATCGACCGGCAAGCCGACCATCATTTGCTGCAAGACCGTCATCGGCAAGGGCGCACCGAACCGCGGCGGCACCGCGAAAGCGCACGGCGAGGCGCTCGGCGCCGACGAGGTCCGCCTGACGCGCGAGGCCATCGGCTGGGCCTGGCCGCCATTCGTCGTGCCCGACGAGGCCTACGACGGCTGGGACGGCAAGCGCGCGGGCGCCGTCGGCGAAGCGGCCTGGAACACGACGTTCGCCGCCTACACGAAGGCACATCCGGCACTCGCGGCCGACTACCGGCGTCGCATGGCGGCCGAGCTGCCTGCCGACTGGCGCGAAACCGTGCGCGGCGCAGTCGCCGCCGCACACGGCAAGGCCGAGACCGTCGCCAGCCGCAAGGCCAGCCAGATCGCCCTCGAAGCGTTCACGAAGGCACTGCCCGAGTTGCTCGGCGGCAGCGCCGACCTGACCGGCTCGAACCTGACCAACACCAGCCAGACCGCTCCGCTTCGCTTCAAGGCCGATGGCGCCGTTGCCATGGGCGAGAACGGCCGCGGCGGCCGGCACATCAACTACGGTGTGCGCGAGTTCGGCATGGCCGCGATCATGAACGGCATCGCCCTGCACGGCGGCTTCATTCCCTACGGCGGCACCTTCCTCACCTTCAGCGACTACAGCCGCAATGCGATCCGCATGGCGGCGCTGATGAGGCAGCGCGTCGTCCACGTCTTCACGCACGATTCGATCGGTCTCGGCGAAGACGGCCCGACGCACCAGTCGGTCGAGCACGCGGCGTCGCTGCGCCTGATCCCGAACCTCGATGTCTGGCGGCCGTGCGACACGGTCGAGACGATCGCGGCGTGGGTGGCTGCGATCGAGCGCGACAGCGGGCCGAGCGCGCTGCTGCTGTCACGGCAGAACCTGCCCTATGCGCCCCGCCCGGGCTTCGAGACGGGCGGCCCCGAGGGCGCACTGAGCGAGATCGCGCGCGGCGGCTACGTGCTCGCCGAGCCGAGCGAGGTGGGCTTGCGCGGCAAGCCCCGCGCCGTCCTGATCGCCACCGGCTCCGAAGTGCAGCTGGCGCTCAACGCACAGCAGCAGCTGGCGTTGCCGGAGAACGGCAGGGTGGCCGTGCGCGTCGTCTCGATGCCGTCGACCAGCGTCTTCGACCGCCAGGATCGCGCCTGGAAAGAGGGCGTGCTGCCGCCCGGCGTGCCGCGCATCGCCATCGAGATGGGCGTGACCGACGGCTGGTGGAAATACGGCTGCGCGGCAGTCGTCGGCCTCGACCGCTACGGCGAATCGGCACCGGCGCCGGTGCTGTTCAAGCATTTCGGCTTCACGGCGGACAACGTCGTGGCGACTGTTCTTCAGACCCTGTCGACTTCGAGGAAGAAACCATGACCATCAACGTCGCTATCAACGGCTACGGCCGCATCGGCCGAAACATCCTGCGCGCCCACTACGAGGACGGCAAGAAGCACGACATCCGCATCGTCGCGATCAACGATCTCGGCAAGGCCGAGACCAATGCGCACCTGACGCGCTACGACACCGCGCACGGGCCGTTTCCGGGCCACGTGGCCGTCGACGGCGATTCGATGATCGTGTCCGCGCACAGGGACGGCAAGGACGGCGATCGCATCAAGGTGCTGGCGCAACGCAACCCGGCAGAGCTGCCATGGAAGGAGCTCGGCGTCGACGTCGTGCTCGAGTGCACGGGCTTTTTCACGACCAAGGAAAAGGCTTCCGCGCACATCCTTGGCGGCGCGAAGAAGGTGATCATCTCGGCCCCGGGCGGCAAGGATGTCGATGCGACCATCGTCTACGGCGTCAACCACGGCGTGCTGAAGGCGAGCCACACGGTGATCAGCAACGCGAGCTGCACGACCAACGCCCTGGCGCCGCTGGTGCTGCCGCTGCACCAGAAGATCGGCATCCTGAACGGGCTGATGACGACGATCCACGCCTACACCAACGACCAGGTGCTGACCGACGTCTACCATGAGGATCTGCGCCGGGCGCGCAGCGCCACGCACAACATGATCCCGACCAAGACGGGCGCCGCGGCGGCCATCGGCCTCGTGATTCCCGAGCTCAACGGCAAGCTCGATGGCTTCTCGATGCGCGTGCCGACGATCAACGTCTCGATCGTCGACCTCAGCTTCCTGGCCGCACGCGACACGACCGTCGAGGAGATCAACGCCATCATGAAGGAGGCGAGCACCTCCGGCCCGCTGGCCGGCCTGCTCGGCTACAGCGACGGCCCGCTGGTGAGCATCGACTTCAACCACAACCCGGCCTCGAGCGTCTTCGACGCGACGCTGACCAAGGTCTCCGGCCGCCTCGTCAAGGTGAATAGCTGGTACGACAACGAGTGGGGCTTCTCGAACCGCATGCTCGACACGACGGTCGCGTTGATGAACGCGCGCTGATCGACGCGCATCGACGATCGGGCCGTAAGCTGCCCGGAAACGACAAGAGCCCCGATCGGGGCTCTTGCGACACGCGTCCGACCGCGGCTCGACGCCGCGCGAGCGGTTACCAGCGGCGGCCGTAGCCGCGATGCCAGCCGTACCCGTAGCCGACGCCGATGCCGATCGTCGGCCCGTAATAGCTGGGCGCGCCGTAGTACGCGGGCGGGTAGTAGCCGTAGGCGGGTGCCGGTGCATAGTAGACAGGCGCGGGTGCCTCGACATAGTCCGGCCCGCTGCCGTAGGCTGGGGCAACATCGGAGTAGGCGGACTGCGGAGCGCCGCGCTCGTACGACGCATCGCTCGGGCGAACATCGATGGCGATGCGCGGGCCCGGGTCGCTCGCCGTGCGCGTCGTGTAGCGCTGGCCGTTGTATTCGTAGACGACGTCGTAGCCGACCACCCGGTTCTGGACCTGGCTGACGGTGCGGCAATCTCGCCCGGCGATGGCCACCGGCGGATTGTTGTTCGCCTCGACCTGGTTGCCGATCGACGAGCCGGCGACCACGCCGAGACCCGTGGCGGCGGCGCGGCCGAAGCCGTGCCCGAACTGGTTGCCGATGACGCCGCCGGCGATGGCGCCGATCAGCGCACCCGCGCCCGACGGCTGCGGCTGGACCACGCGCTCGACGTCGGCGCACGACTGGCGCGGCACCGCGACCGAGCCGGCGACGGGCGTCGCGGAAATGACATTGGCATATTCGGCGGCGCGAGCCGTGCCGGCCACGCCCAGCAGGGCAGCCGTTGCGGCGGCGCAAGCACTCAGTTTCATCGTGTTCATCTCGTCATCTCCTCACACCGCAGCGATGCGGCACAGTGGATCGGATTCGCGCTTTCGCGAAGAGTTCTGTCTCTCTACGCGCCAGCAGGGCGGTTCGCCGACGCCTTGACATTTCTTTGCATTGCGTACCCCTGCAGCAATCGAACGGCGCACGGCATTGGCTGCAATGGGCCGTTTGGGGTACAACGCTAGGTTTTGCGGCTTGCGTCACCGGCCCATTCAACGATCAAAAGGAAGCGAAGTGCGAAATTTCAAGGCGTGGGCGACTGGGGCGATGGCAATCACGGCAGCGCTTCTCATGGCGGCTTGTGGTGGTGGGGGCAGTTCGAGCCAGGCGAGCGTGCGCCTTCTCAATGCGACGGTGACGCATCCGAACCTGTCGCTTCTCAGCAATTCGAGCTCGGTCGCCAGCCCGGTGCCGATCGACACGGTCAGCAATTTCGTCGGCGTCGATTCCGGTAGCCCGACACTGCAGATCAACGACGCCGACACCGGCACGGCGCTCGCCACGACGTCGCCCAGCCTGGGCAGCAGCCAGCACTACGTCGTGGTCGCCTACGAAAGCGGCGGCAGCCTGCGCACGGCGGTGATCCAGGAAGACAACGCGGCGCCGACCACCGGCACGGCCGTGCTGCGCGTCTTCGACGCGGCGACCGATGCCGGCGCCGTCGACGTCTACGTCACCGATCCCGCGACCGATCTCGCGACCGTCTCGTCGCCCACCTTCAGCTTCCCCGCGTCGACGCAGGCGCAATCCGGCGTCTTCCTGTCGTTCGCGCCGGGCACCTACCGCGTTCGCGTCGTCGGCTCGGGCAATATCGCCGACCTGCGGCTCGACATCCCGTCGATCGTCCTGGCCAGCCAGCAGCTCGCCACCGTCTTCCTGACGCCGACCAGCGGCGGCACGCTGGCCAATGGCGGCGTGCTTCTTCAGCAGGGCACGTACGCGGCGTCGCGCAACACCAGCGCGCGCATCCGCGTCGCCGCCGCCGTGACCAGTGGCGCCTCCGTCTCCGTCTCGGCTGGCGCCACGGCGATCGCCGCCGGCGTCATTTCGCCCGCGGTCGGTGCCTACACGACGGTGCCGTCAGGCGCCGCGCTGAACATCAGCGTCAACGGCGCGTCGGTCGCCGCACCTGCCGGCACACTGACGGCGGGCAGCGATTCGACCTTGCTCGTCTACGGCAACGCCGGCTCGGCCACCGCCCGCCTCATCGCCGACGACAACCACGTGCCGACCGTGGCGACGAACTACAAGATCCGGCTGTTGAACGGACTGACCGGTGCCGTCACGCCGCCGCTGACGATGGACGTCAACTTCGCCGTCGTCGCGAGCAACATCGTCGCCGGAACGGCGTCGCCCTACGCCGTCATCGGTGCAAGCACGTCGACCCAGATCGATGTCTTCTCGCCGACGTCGGTCAATCCGATCTACACCAGCTCCTCGTCGACCATACCGCTGGCCCTCCCGGGCGCCTCGGTCTTCACGCTCTTCATCCTCGGCGATGTCAACGCGCCGGTTCACCTGCTTCGCAAGGACCGCTGAACGCCGCGCCGCCGTTGGCGACCGGCGGCGCGTGCGGTAGTTGGCGGAAGGGCCGCGCGACCGGTAAGCCTTGGTAAAGGCATTCGGAGCGCGCGGCGTGCCCACCTAGACTGAGGCGGACGACGCCTCCGGCGCCCAGACAAGGAAGACACCGATGCGACCGAAACTGATCGCTGCGGCCATCATCGCCGCCTCGCTGCTTTCGCCGATGGCCCTTCGGGCGCCGCTCGCGCAGAGCACGAGCACGGCCCGCGTCATCGTCAAGTACAAGGCCGACTCCGGCCTGATGCACACGCAGGCCCTGACGGCCGCGGGCGCGCGGATCTCGCAGATGCGCACGCTCGGCCAGCGCGTCGGCGCCACGCTCACCGCGGGCTCGGACATCAGCGAGAGCTCGCACGTCGTCTTCGCCAAGGGCATGACCTCGGAGCAGCTGGCCGCTATGCTCGCGGCCGACAGCGAGGTCGAGTACGCGGTGCCCGACCGGAAGCTGCATCGGCTGGCGGCGCCGAACGATCCGCTCTACACCAGCGTTCCCGTCACCGGGAGCACCGGCGGCCCGCTCGTCGGCCAGTGGTATCTCAAGCCGCCCGGCCCGACCGGTACGGCAGCCAAGACCGCTCCTTCGGCGATCAACGCCGAAGCCGCCTGGGACATCACGACCGGCAACGCCAACATCGTCGTCGCCGTGCTCGATACCGGCATCCGCTTTGACCACCCGGATTTCAAGCTCGCGTCAGCAGGAGGAAATGTTTACCCCGGCTACGACATGATTGCTGCTGACCCGGACGGCTCATTCTCGACCGCAGGCGACGGCAACGGCCGCGACGCGGACGCATCCGATCCAGGCGACGGCATTACGGCTGCCCAAAAGGCAGCAAACAGTAATTTCTCTAACTGCACAATCGATAGCACTGGCATCGAAGCTAGCTCTTGGCACGGCACCCAGACGCTGAGCTTCATCGGCGCGGCGACCAACAACGGCATCGGCATGGCCAGCGTCGGCCGCAATGTCAGCGTGATGCCGGTGCGCGTGCTCGGCAAATGCGGCGAAGGGTTCACCTCGGACATCATCGCCGGCATGCTGTGGGCCGCCGGTGTATCGACCCCGGCAGGAGTACCAGCGAACACCCACCCGGCGCGCGTGATCAACCTGAGCCTCGGCGGCGACGGTCCGTGCGACGCTCCGTCGCAGGCCGCGATCACGCAACTCAACGCCGCGGGCGTCGTCGTCGTGGCCTCGGCCGGCAACAGCGGCATTGCGGTCGGCTCCCCGGCCAACTGCACCGGCGCGATCGCAGTCGCCGGTCTGCGCCAAGATGGCGACAAGCTCGGCGTGTCCAGTCTCGGCTCCGCCGTCGCGATCAGCGCGCCGGGCAGCAATTGCCCGGTCAGCGCAAGCCCCGACTGCGGCTACCCGATGCTGGCGGCCTACAACAGCGGCCAGATCACTCCCCTCGCCAATACCTACACCGACGCCTTCACCGTCTTCACCGGCACCAGCTTCTCAGCGCCCCTGGTGGCGGGCGCTGCCGCACTGATGTTGTCGGTGAATCCATCGCTGACCCCCGCGCAAGTGAGAGCCAAGCTGATGTCGTCGGCACGCGCATTCCCGACGACCGGCAGCACGGCGCCGCAGCCGCCCACCGAAGTGGCTTGCCTCGATCCCGTCGCGAACCCGGCGGTGCAGATCTATTGCTATTGCACGAAGGCGACCTGCGGCGCCGGCATGCTCGACGTCCGCGCTGCCGTCGCGGCGGCCACATCCATCGTGGCAGCCATCTCCGTGACGACGCCAACGCCGACTGCCGGAGCGCCCGTCACGTTGACCTCGACCTCGACGGCCAGCGGCGGCACGATTTCGACCGATGCGTGGACCATCACCAGCGCCGGGTCGACGGGCGCTGCCATCAGCGGTGCGGCGAACGCCTCGACGGTGACGGTCCAGCCGACAGCCGCCGGCACATTCACGATCGGCCTGACCGTCACCGACAGCTTCGGCAACACCTCGACGGCCAGCTCCAGCGTCGTCGTCGCCGCGGTCGTGGTCACGACGCCGCCCGCCACCGGCTCGTCCGGCGGCGGTGGCGCGCTCGGTGTCGGCTGGCTGGTGCTGCTGCTGACGGCGGTGCTGAGCCTCGTCGCCATCGACCGGGTCGAGCGGCGGCGCGTTCGCTCAGCGCCCCGGCGCGCTCGCCGCGCAAGCGCTGAAGGTGTGACCTGACGGGTCGAGCCTGAGCGCTGCCAGGCGCGGCGCGGTCGCCGCGTCGGCCCGCTGCACGCGGTAGGTGTGCGTGACGACCGTCGCGGCGCCGTTCGGCGTCTCGACGCGGCTGTCGATCCATCCGCCCGGCGGCAGCACGCCGCGCATCGCTGCTTCGGCCAGCGGCGCATCGGCGGCGGCGATCGGTCCGGCCTCGAGACACGCCACGGTGGCTGACAGGTTGCCTGCGGCCGACGCCGCGGTCATCGGCATGAGGACGATGCTGTCGGGCCGGACCTGGGCGGCGATGCGCTCGGGCTCGCGGTCGCCGATCGAGCGCAGGCCGAGCACGCCGTCGAACCAGCCGCGCGTGAAGCCGAAAAAGAGCAGATTGGCCGCGAGCAGGACGACCGCGACGAACCTCAGCATGACGATCTCGCCGGTTCGCGCGCCGCCGCCGCGCGGTCGTCCGCGAGCCGGACGCTGACCTCGCCGCTGACGATCGTCTCGATGCCGGGCCCGGTGCGCACCAGCAGCTCTCCGGCGGCAGATACGCCGATCGCCGTTCCTTCGACTGTCGGCAGGTTCGCGCCGGTGCTGCAACGCACCGCGCGGCCGCGCAACAGATCGCGCGCGGCGAAGCGCTCGGCGAAGGCAGCAAAGCCGCCGCCCTCGAAACTCGCGAGTGCGTCAAGCAGGGCCGGCACCGAGCGGCAAAGGACGCCGAACGGCGTCGCTCCGGCGTCGATCTCGCGCAGCCATGCGACGCCGCTGGTGGCGTCGTCGACGCGTTGCTCGAGCACGTTCAGGCCGATGCCGATCACGGCGATGCGGCGATGTCCCGACGGCGCAGTCTCGATCA
The DNA here is from genome assembly GCA_036722755.1 of Caldimonas sp. GTDB lineage: Bacteria > Pseudomonadota > Gammaproteobacteria > Burkholderiales > Burkholderiaceae_C > Schlegelella_A. The sequence goes on from DAIMIM010000113.1 coordinate 7,995, forward strand.
GGATGCCGCCGGCCTTGCGCCCGGCACCGTCGACGTCGACGAGCCAGAGATCGTTCGGCCACTTCAGGCCGAGCCGGCTCGACGCGGGATCGAGCGCATCGGCGAGCGCCGTGCCGATGGCCAGCGAGAGCCCGGAGAGGTCGCTCGTCTCCAGTTGCCAGCCCAGCGAGAACGTGAGCGAGGCGCGGGGCGCCGAGCTCCAGACCTTGCCACGCCGGCCGCGGCCGGCGCTTTGCCGATCGGCGACGAGAAGGCGTGGTGCGCCGAAGTCGACCCCGGCGCGGGCCGCGGCGAGCAGGTCGGCGTTGGTCGAGCCGGTCTCGTCGACCCAGGCGATGCCGAGCGACGCGCTGGCCTCGCCGAGTGCGGCGCGCAGGGCGCCGGCGTTCATCGCCTCGGGGCGAGCATCGTGCCCCGGCAGCTTCGGCTGCCGCAGCGGCACTCGAACTGCTTCTTCACGGCCGCCGTGTGCCGGCCTTCGAGGACGAGGCCGTAGTCGTAGTTCAGCTCTTCGCCCGGCTTGATGTTGCGCAGCGCCTTGATGAAGACGCGGCCCGCATCGTCATCCTCGTCGGCTTCGCAATTCGCGTCGCACGCGTGGTTGATCCACTTCGCCGAATTGCCGCCGTCCTTGCCGTCGATCACGCGCTTGTCATCGATGTGGAAGTAGAAGGTGTGGTTCGGATCGTTCGGATCGTGGGGATGGCGGCGCTGCGCTTCCTTCCAGGTGATGACCTTGCCCGTGTACTCGACGACGGTCTCGCCCTTGGCGATCGGCGCGAGGGCGAAGACGCCCTTGCCGTGAATGCCCGAGCGCCGTACCTGGATGCGTGGGCCGCGGTGCTTGGGGATCGTGGTTTCGGAGTCGCTCCTGGGGCTTTTCTGCACGGTCGATTTCTTTGGGTACATTGAATTCATGGGTGCGCGCGCGTGTGTGCGTGCGCGCGAAGCTCGCCATTGTAGGGATGCGACCATTCGGTCGCGACAACGAAACGACAAGAGAAGAATGACGAAGTCACTGATCATTGCCGAGAAGCCTTCCGTCGCGCAGGACATCGTCCGTGCGCTCACGACCACCTCGGGCAAGTTCGACAAGCACGACGAATACTTCGAGAGCGACGCCTACATCGTCACCTCGGCCGTCGGCCACCTGCTCGAGATCAAGGTGCCCGAGGAATTCGACGTCAAGCGCGGCAAGTGGAGCTTCGCGCACCTGCCCGTGATCCCGCCGC
>DAIMIM010000114.1:0-9208 GCA_036722755.1 Caldimonas sp.
GTTGATGTGGCTCAGGTCGACCGAGCCCTGCGCCACCGAGCCGGCGGCTGCCGCCAGGTCGGCCAGACCGGCCTGCTGCGGCGAGATGCCGGCGTCGATCGAGCGTGCCACCAACGCGCCGACGACGCGATGCGCCTCGCGAAACGAGAGCGGCGTGCGCGCCACCAGCGTGTCGGCCAGGTCGGTCGCCTGGCTCCAGTGCATCGCCACCAGCTGCTCCATCCGCGCGAGGTCGAAGCGAACCCGCGGCAGAAAGGCCGTGAAGCCTTGCAAGGTGTCGGCGGCGCGATCGATCGCCTCGAGCGCGGGGATGTCGCCGCTGGTCTGCTCGATGTTGTTGGCGGGCGAACCCTTGACCATCGTCACCAGCGAGACCAGATCGCCGATGACCATCGCCGTCTTCGTGCGCACTTCCTCGAGCAGCACCGGGTTGGCCTTCTGCGGCATCATCGAGCTCGTCATCGCGTCGCCGTCGTCGACGCGCACCATCGAGAACTCCGAGGTCGCCCATTCGTACAGGTCGGTCGCGAGCTTGTGGAGATGCAGCATGGTGTTGGTGGCGACCGACGCCGTCTCGACCGCGTAGTCGCGATCGGTGAGGTCGCGGCCGTTGCGCAGCAGGCCGCGAAAGCCGAGCAGCCGAGCCGTCCGCTGCCGGTTCAGCGGATAGGTCGTGCCCGAGATGATGCCCAGGCCGAGCGGGCTGAGGTTCAGGCGGTCGTAGGCATCGATCGCGCGCGCGAAGTCGCGCTCGAGCTCGTGCACGTAGGCGCAGAAGTAGTAGCCGAGGGTGATCGGCTGGGCATGCTGCAGATGGGTGTAGCCGGGCATGATGCTGTCGGGATGTGCCTGCACCAGGGCGATCAGCACCTTGCGGAAATCGAGCATCTGCTGCATCAGCTCCTGCATGTGCCGGCGGTACTTCATGCGGCTGAGCGTCGAGTAGTAGTCGCCCCGGCTGCGGCCGATGTGCAGCATGCCGCCGACGCGGTCGCCGAGCGTCTGGATGACGTGGTTTTCGAGGTTCGGCAGCGAGTCGCCGATGCCGACGTCGAACGAGAAGCCGGCGAACCCTCGCTCGTCCAGGGCCCGCAGCTCCTTCAGCAAGGCTGCCGCGACGCCTGCCTCGATGATCGACTCCTCCTTCATCATCAGGACGTGGGCGAGGTTGATGTCGAGCGAGTCCTGGAACGCCGGCGCATCGACGTGGTCGAGGTAGATGTGCTGGAAGAAGGCGCGCATCTCGGCGGTGGGTGGGCTCTTCAGCCGCGAGCCCACGCCGTAGGATGTCTTTTCGAATGCTGTTGCCTGGCTCATGGAGTGTCCTGTTCGTTCCTGGGTGCGACGAGGCTCAGCCGCAGTTCACGGTGCCGGTGTACTTCGAGTAGTCCGGCGTCTTGCCCGGCCTGCGCACGACCCTGACCGCGTCGGCACGCTCGAGTTCCGTCGAGATGTGCTTGGCGATGCGCTGCGAGAAGAAGTCTTCCTTCTGCATCGCCGACAAGGCGTCGTTGATCCACTTGCGCAGGTCGTCCTCGCCCTTGCGAACGCCGACTGCGGTCGAAAAGCCGATCGCGAAGTCGGGGCCGTTGATCTTGAGCTTCGGGTTGTTGGCCGCGATCGTGTCGATCGCCGACGAGTCGTGCAGGAAGCCGAATCCGCGCCCGTTGGCCAGATCGGCCACGGCATCGCTGACGGTCTTGAACTGGCGCACGTTCTGGCTCTTCAGGCATTTCTCCGCGAACTCGCCATAGGGCGTGCCCGACAGTACCAGGATCGGCTTGTCGGTGGCGCCGGCGAGGGTCGTGAACGCGGGCGTGTCGGCCACCGTCAGCATCTTGCCGAAGGAGGCGAAGTAGGGATCCGAGAAGGCGATCACTTCGGCCCGCGCCGGCGTGATGCCGAGGGTCGCGATCAGGAAGTCGACGCGCTTGCTCGTCAGAAACGGGACGCGGCTCTCGGCGGTGACGCAGGTGAAGGCGACCTTCGAGGCGCTGCCGAAGGCGTACTCGGCCATGCGCCGGGCGATGTCGGGCTCGAGACCCTCGTTCTTGCCGTCCACGCCGATCGAGCCCCGCGACGGATAGTCGCAGCGCACCCCGACCTTGAACTCGCCCTGCGCCTTGAGGGCGGCCGGTACGCTGGCCCCGAGCTGCGCCGGCGTCGGCTGCGCGATGCCCGCCGAGGACGCGGCGCACAGGCCGGCGGCGACGAGGCCGGTGCGCAGCACGCGGCGGAAGGATTTGGGCGAAGAGAGGCAGGTCGTGTTCATGGTGTCCTTGAGAGAGAAGGCGAAAGAAGAAGACGCTACTGCACTTGGAGCCTTCGCTCGAGCCAGCGTGACAGCGCGTTGAGGGTATTGGAAATCGCGAAGTAGACGATCAGGACGGTGCCGAGAATCGGCACGGCGTGCGTATCGCCCGTCGTAAGGGTCAGCCGCTCGATGCTGAGCCGGGCCACGCCGAGAAAGTCGTGCACGCCGATCAACGACGAGATCGTCGTCAGCTGGATCAGGATGACGACGATGCCGAGCGCCGGGGGAAGCAGACGCCGCAATGCCTGCGGCAGGATGATGTGAACCATGCGTTTGGGCCAGCTGAAGCCGATCGCCGCGGCCGCTTCGAACTGGCCGCGCGGGATCGACTCGATTGCTCCGCGCACCAGCACGGCGAGGTTGGCGCTGCCCCACAACACGATCGCCATCTCGGCGGCGACGATCGGCGGCAGCGTGAGCTCGATCGCTGGCAGCGCGAAGAAGATGAAGAACAGCGTCACGATCACCGGCAGCCCGCGCCAGAGCTCGATGTAGGCGCCGATGACGAGCCGGAGCATCTTGTCGCCGAGAGTGGCCAGCATGCCGAGGGCGAGGCCGAGCACGACGCTCGCGGCGATCGACACGGCGGCCACTTCCGCGGTGGCGCCCAGGCCGTGCAGCATCTGCGTCGCGACCGGCTGCACCCACGTCGGCATCGTCATGCGTCGCCCACCGTTCCGCGCGCGGCGAGGTGGGCCGTGATGCGCGACAGACCCCATGACAGCAACAGCACCATACCGAGGTAGGTCACCGCCAGCACCGCGAACATCTCGAAGACCCTGAACTCGGTGGCGACGATGTTGGTCGCTACATAGGTCAGCTCGGCGAAGGCGATGACGCTGAGATAGGCCGAGTCTTTCAGCACCGAGATCGACGTGTTGCCGAGCGCGGGAAGCACCAGGCGAAAGGCGATCGGCAGGGCGATCCAGGCAAAGCGCAGATGCGCCGGCATGCCGAGCGCCGCCGCGGCCTGCAGCGCGCCGCCCGGAACGGCGCCAAAGGCCGCCCGGAAGTTCTCGGTGTTGTAGCTGCCTCCCCACAAGGCCAGTGCCAGCACCGCCACCTCGGCCACGTCGAGCCGGATGCCGAGCTCGGGCAGCGCGTCGTAGAGAAAGAAGATCTGCACCAGGATCGGCGTGCCGCGAAAAAGCGCCACGTATGCCGCGGCGACCTGGCTGGCAACAGGGACGCGATAGGCCCGGGCAGCGCCGAAGACCAGGCCGATCAACGCCGCCGCGACGATGCCGAGCGCGCTCGCACCCAGCGTGCGCAGCAGGCCCTGCGCGAGCTGCGGCAAGTGAAGCCAGATGACCTGCGGCATGAACACATAGCCTGCCTCGCCCATCACTGGCTGATCCGCTTGAGGAACTGGCGCGTGCGCGGCTCGACGGGATTCAGCAGCACGGCGTCGGGCCGGCCCTGCTCGACGATCTGGCCGCCGTCCATGAACACGACGCGGTTGCCGACTTCGCGCGCGAACTGCATCTCGTGCGTGACCACCGCCATCGTCATGCCGTCGTCGGCGAGCTGGCGCATCACCGCCAGCACTTCGCCGATCAGCTCGGGGTCGAGGGCCGAGGTCGCTTCGTCGAACAGCATCACGCGCGGCTCCATCATCAGCGCCCGCGCGATCGCGCCCCGCTGCTGCTGGCCGCCGGAGAGCTGGCTCGGATAGCTGCCGGCCTTGGCGGCGAGCCCGACCCGCGCCAGCAGCTCGTGCGCGCGCGCCTCGCAGACGGCGCGTGCCGTCCGGTGGATCTTTCGCGGCGCGATCGTCAGGTTGTCGAGCGCGCTCAGATGGGGAAACAGATTGAACTGCTGGAACACCATGCCGATGCGCTGGCGCAGGTCGTGCTCGCGATAGTCCGACACCGACCGCCCTTCGAACAGGATCTCGCCGCCGTCGATGCCTTCCAGCCGATTGAGGCAGCGCAGCAGCGTGCTCTTGCCGCTGCCGCTCGGGCCGACGATCACCACGACCTCGCCGCCGGCGATGGTCATATCGATGCCCTTGAGCACCTCGTTGCTGCCGAAGCGTTTCTTCACGCCGCGTACTTCGACGAGAGGTCGCAACGACGCGGGTATCTGTTCCGAAGCTCGGGATCGCATGGTCGCCCAGGTTGGCTGGTCCGTCGGAAGGGCGGCAAGCCTTTCGCGAGAACCGGCGATTCTATGGAGCGACCCGGCTCGTTCGCGCCCTATGCGGAGACCTTGGCCGGATACATCGCCAGCCCGGCCTCGAACAGCTTCGACGCGGCATCGTAGTTGCCGAGGGCGTACAGGCCGTATGAGTTGAGGTCGTCGACGTCGCCGGGCTTGATGTGCGTCGCATCGCTCTGCGCCAGTTTCAGCTTCGCCATGCCGGCGTTGTGCTTGTCGACCGCGCCCCGGTTGATTGCCTCCCGTATTTTCTTCGCGAGGCGATTGCCCGCCGCCATTGCCCTGGCCTTCGATACCGGCAGCGCCTTTTCGGTGTCCTGCGCGATCTTCGTCCGGTCCCTCGCCTGGTTGCGATCGGCGTCACCGACCGGGTCGCTCGGCGCCCTGGCCACGGGGGCTTTCTTCCGCTTGTCCGCCGTTTCCGGCGAGGCGGGTGTGGCGTCTCCGGGAGCGCCCACGAGCGCGCGATCGAAACGGGGATAGTCCGGCTTGTATTTCCAGTAGGTGTCCTTGCCGAGCCCGGTTTCCTGTGCGAGCGCGGCCATCTCGTCATACGTCGGCGACCAGAGTGCATGCAGGGTGCGCAGCTCCTTGATCAGCACGCCGATCTCGTTCTCCTGGCCGCGCTTCTTGTTCAGCGCGACGAGCCGTGCGAAGTCGTCGTTCTCGGTGTCCTTGAACTGCATGCAATCGGTGAGCAGCTCGTTGTACTTGTCCTTCTGCTCCTTCGGCGACAGCGCGTCGGCCGCGCCGCCGGCGAGCACGCGCAACCGGGCAGCGACCTTGTCCTTGCGGGCGCTGATCGCCCCCAGCATCTCGGCACGCACCGCCCGATGCGAAAAGCCGCCGGCGCTCGACACGGAGGCGTACAGCGAATCCAGCACCCGGATCAGCTCGGCTCCGGCGGCAGCCACCTTCTTCGCGCCGTCGTCGCCCTTGGCGACGGCATCGAGCGTGGTCTCCGAATCGGCGAGCACAGTCGCCTCGAATTCGGCCCGACGTGCCGCGAGCGACTCCGGAAATTCGTAGCGTGAGCCGCTGCCGACACCGCCGTCGGGCCGCATCAGGTTGTCGACGATCTCGCTGCGCCCGACGCTGCCTCCGCCCATGAACCGGGTCAGCGCATCGGCCACCGCGGCCTGGCCGCCACCGGCACGGGCGATCGCCGCCCCGGCCTTCTTCCAGTCGGCCATCATCTGCGGGTCGGTGCACGCGTCCATCCACTTGCTCCAGTCGTGGCACGCGAGCTGTCCGAGGTAAGCGAGGTCGCCGCCCTTGACCTTGGTGCCCAGCACATCCTTGGTGTCGGTGTCGGGCGGCTCCTGGCCGCCGGCGGCCTGGGCGAGGGCGCCCGTGCGATCGGCCTTGTCCTTCTTGTCGCCCATGCCCGGCACATGGGCCTGCAGGAACTTCACGGCGTCGGTCGACTTGCTCGTCTTGCCGATATCGATCGTGGCGTTGCCGTCCTTGTCGATCTCGGCAACCGCTTTTTCCTCGGCCGACGAGCCGATGTTCAGCTTGCCGATGGACAAGCCGAAGCCACCCTGGTTCGCGCCGGTGACCTTGGTGCGCAAAAGCTTGCCGTCCTTGTCGGTCGTCACGTCGGCCTCGACACTGTTGCCGTAGCCGAAGGTGGCCTTGGCGCCGGCGATGCCGATCGATGCGGACTCTGTGTCGGCCGAGCCCTTGCCGACCGTCCTCTCCTGAACCGACCGCGGATACGTCCGCGCGAAGTCATCCAGGTCTTTCTGGGTCTTGCAGGCGCTCAGCGCAGCCTGCATCCCGGCGGCGCCTTTCGCAGCAGGGTCGACGACGATCTTGTAGCCACTCGATGTCGTGTTGGAGTGCGAGAACGAGACCGCGCCGTCGACGACGCCGACGCTCATCTTGGCGCCGGCCGAGAACTTGTCGGAGTCGCCCTGCGCTGCGTCGTAGGTGAGCTTGCCGTCCTCACCCTTCGTCACCTTCATCGATTCGTCGTGTCCGACCTCGTAGCCGACGTCGACACCGACTCCCTTGGCATCGGCGTTGATGCCACCGCCGACCTTTTTCCTGGTCCCGGTCTCGATCGAATCACCGGCCTGCATCTTCGCGGTCTCGTTCGGGTCGGTGGCGTTGCCGGTCGCGGCCAGATACATCGCACGGGCCGATTCCCAGCCGTTGGCGATGCCTTCGTGAATGATCGCGAATTCCCTTTGGGTGCCGCCGCCGCCGCCCGCCGAAACGCTCTTGAGCGCCGCCACGTATGCCGCGGCCTCGGTGTCGCCCATGACATGACCGGCAGTCATGGAGACGACCATGGACGCGCTGACGCTGGCACCGGCGCCGCCCGTGCCTTCCTTGGCCTTCTTCGCCGACAACGAGCCGCTGACGCCGAGCGCGATCGAGATCGAGACGTCGTAGGTCGGTGGCGTCGTGCCCTTCGCCTTGACGTTGCACGTGATGTTGGCGTTGAGGCCGAGCACGCGGCCGGTGGTGAGGCCGTTCGCTCCCTTGCGTTCGACCGCCTGCTCGCGCCCTGCATACGCACCCACGCCGTCCTTGTCGGCGCTCAGGCCGCCCTTGGTCGTGCTCGTCGACGTCTGCGCGTTGCCGGCCGCGTCGATCGCGGTGCGCGAGCCCGTGTCCTTCGCGCCGAGCTTGCCGTCGCCGCGCTCCAGCGCGGACGTGTGCGAGCTCTCCTCCGCCGAGCCGTCGGCCCGCGTGAGCTTCCTGGTGTCGGTGCGCGACGCGCCGTCCGGGCCGATCCTGGTCGACGTGCCCTTGTCGACGCTTTTCGTCTCGCCATCGTTCTCGGTTTCGGAGCGGATCTTGCGATCGAAGGTCACACCGTCCTTCGAGATCGTCGAGCTGCGCTCGTCGGAGACGCTCCTCCGGCCGTCCGCCGTGACGACTTCCTTGCTGCTGGCGTTCGTTTTCCTGTAGCTGCCCGCACCGATGTGGCTGGTCGACTCGTCGGTGCGGCTGGTCGCCTTGCCGTCGGCATAGGACGTCGTCGTGCGCGTCGCCTTGTTCTCGGTGCGCTTCTTCTCGTACTCGCCGTCGTGGTGATCGACCTCGGTCGTCGCGTCGATCGTCGTCGCCGACTTCTGGCGCGCCAGGATGGCGTTGAAGGTGGCGGCGGTCGATCGCGGGTCGGACAAGGCCTCGATGTCGTCGTCGGCCTGCCCGATGCGCCGGGACGATTCCGCGGCCTTCTTGTCGAGCTCGGCCTTCTTGGCCTGCCACTGCGCCTTCTCCTCGCCATCGCAGTTGGCGATGCGGTCGTCGAGCCACGCCTGCGCGGGCGCCACCTTCGAATATTGCCTGCGCCAGTCGGCCAGCTGCGATTCGAGCCTGCCCTTGAGCGCGGCGTTGCGCGCAGCGGAATCGCCTTGAGGTGCCGTCGGGTCGGCCGTTGCCGACGCCTCGGCCGACAGCGAACGGAGCATGCCCGGGGTGGCCTTCAGCCCCAGCGCCTGCAAGAGGCTCATGGCGCGGACTCCAGGGCCCGGACCGCGGCCGGCGCTCGGGATGGGTTCGTCGCAAGCGGCTCTGAATGGATTCGCATCGATGGCTCCTTCTGCCACGCTCGTTCGTGCGGCGTTCAGAGACAAAGACGCAATCGGGTCGCGAAACAGATCAGGCGCGGTTCTCGACGCGACGCGTTCGCCAAGACTCGACACGAGATTGCAGACAAGAATCGGCCGGCCGATGCCGGTTGGCGTTTGCCGCGATACTTTGGACCACTTCAGTTCGCACGCTCACCCGCATGTACTTCCGCGGCCTCGGCACCGCCACACCGCCATCGCGCTACACCAAGGCCGAGTGCCTCGATGCCTTCCAGCGCTCCGAATGGTTCGCGCGTCTCGACACGCGCTCGCACCTGATCGCCCGCACGGTCCTGCAGCGCGACAATGGCATCGAGGCGCGCCGGCTTGCCCTCGACACGCTCGACGAGGTGTTCACGATCGATCCCGACACGCTCGATCGGCGCTTCCTCGCCAACGCGCCTGCATTGGCCACGCAAGCGGCCACGCGCGCCCTGGAATCGGCGGGCCTCGATGCGTCCGAGATCGGCGCCGTGGTGGTCAGCACCTGCACCGGCTATGTCTGTCCCGGCTTGTCGGGCTACGTGATCGAGCGCCTCGGGCTGCGCGCCGATGTGCAGGCCTACGATCTGGTCGGCCAGGGCTGCGCCGCTGCGTTGCCCAACCTGCAGCTCGGCCGATCGCTGCTCGCCGCCAGCACGGGTCCCGGCTCGATCGAGCACGTGCTTTCGGTCTGTGTCGAGGTGAGCAGCGCCGCGATGTACCTCGACAACGATCCTGGCGTGCTGATCAGCGCCTGCCTGTTCGGCGATGGCGCCGGCGCCGCCGTGCTCTCGCGCCAGCCGCACGCCTCCAGCGACGCGGGGCGACGCATCGAGTGGAAGGACGGCGCCTCCCTGATCGAGCCGGCGCAGCGCAAGGCGTTGATGTTCGAGCAACGCGACGGCATGCTGCGCAACATCCTCACGCGCGAAGTGCCGGCGCTCGCGGCGCAATACGCCCTGCGCGTGCTCGAGACCGTGCTCGGGCGCGCCGGCCTGAACAGCGGCAACATCGCCGCCTGGATCATGCATGCCGGCGGTCGCGACGTGCTGCTGGCGCTCGAGAAGCGCTTCGAGCTCGATCACGGCGCATTCCGCTACAGCGCGGCGATGCTGCGCGAGTACGGCAACCTGTCGAGCGCCTTCGTCTACTTCGTGCTCGA
>DAIMIM010000115.1:0-9188 GCA_036722755.1 Caldimonas sp.
CTTCGAGCAGCGGCTTGTAGCGCTCGGCCTGGGCCGTCGCCTGCGTCACGTTGGCTTGCGCGCGTGCCATCGTCGCCTGGGCGCCGGCGACGATGGCCTGGTAGGCGCTCGCATCGATCTGGAAGAGCGGCTGCCCGGCGCGCACGTCGCTGCCTTCGGTGAAGAGGCGCTTGAGAACAATGCCGGCGACCCGTGCGCGCACCTGAGCGACCCGGGACGCCTCGAGCCGTCCGGGCAACTCGGTGACGAGCCCGACCGGCCGAGGCGCGACCGTGATGACGCCGACTTCCGGCGGCGGCGGTGTACCGGCGCCGCCGCCTCCAGGCGCGTTGTTGCTCGGGCCGCAGGCGGCGAGCGATGCGAGGACCGCCGCGCCCACCAGCCACCGCACACGACCACAGCCAGACGCCTGCGCCGCAGCGCCGATGAATGCGAACATGTCAGATCCTTGGACGCCATGCAGGCCGCGATGGGCTCGGGACGACGGCTGTTTGCCTCGCCGCAGCCCGAGATCACGGCCGGCAGCACGCGAAGCCGGCGAGGCACCGCGCAAAGCCGACGAGGATAGCCGACGTGCGCGACGACCGCGCTGGCGCCGGCGCGGCCGCGCGGAGCAGGAATCGCGCGCCGCTAGTGCTTCGGAGCGTAGCCCGGAGGGATCCAGACCTCGATCTGCTTGCGCCGACTCGCGTCCGGGTCGCCGAGGCGCGATGTCCGCCAGGCGCCGGCGGCCGCACCCGGATCGATGGCGCCGATCACCGCTTCGGCACAGCGCTGCGTCGACGGATCGTTGTAGCGCACCGAAGGAAGGGAGACGACGCCAGGAGCCATGCGGTGGCTGGCCCGCGCCGAGGCGATCACGTCGTCGACCGGTGGCACGGACGCGCCGAGGCTGCGCCATGCATGGCGCCACTCGCGTGCACGGCTGCGGTCCTCGCTGCCGTAGACCTGCACGTACACCGTCGTACCGCAGCACACGGCATGGGGCTCCCGGGTGCACACATCGGCCGTCTGCGATGGCGATTGCAGTTGTGGCTGCTGTTGCAGTTGTGGTTCTGGTCGCGGTCGCGCTTGCGCTTGCGCTAGCGATTGCGATTGCGATTGCGATTGCGCGGTCGGCATCGGCGTCTCGTCGAGCGAAGCCGCGACCGGGGCGAGCTGCGGCGCCGTCGGCGTCGATGCCGTCGCGACCGCGGGCGCCGCGTTCTTCTGCGCCAAGAGGCGATCCTGACGCGACGCCCACAGACCGGGCTCGACGCATTTTTCGGCGTCGGCAAAGGTGCGGTAGTCGTAGCCCCAATAGCGCGGCGGACAGGCATTGACGGTGTTGGCCGGCTTCAGGCAGGTCGTCGTCAATGCGTCGCTGCGCGTCGCCTCGCTCAGCCAGGCGCAGGCAGGCGGCGACGCCTGGCGCCTGGCGATCGCGGCGCAGTCGTCGCGCGCGTCGCCGAAGATCTGCAGCGCCAGGGGCGACTGCGTGAACCAACGCGCCTGATCGGCCGGACACAAGGTGTCGGAGGTGCGCGCGATCGTCGCCGCAAGTGCGACGGTGGCATCGACGTACTGGTTCCACGACGCCACCGAGACTGCCGGCGCCGACGCCGCGGACGATGCCGGAGCAAGCGGCGCCGAGGGAATCTTCGCCCACAGGTCGACGATCTCCTTGAGCGCGGCGTGCTCGTCCTTTGCCTGCTGGTCGCGGGCGCTGAACAAGGCGTCAAAGCCCTGCCAGGCCGAGATGGCGATGGTCGCCGCCGCGCCCAGGCCGATCGACGCGTTGACGGCGCTGGCCGTCAGGCGCGCGGCCAGCCGTCCGCTCGGCCTCGGCGCATCGCTGGCGCCGGACGGATCGGCCGACACGGCCGGCCCGCGCCGCCGAACGTAGGCGGCGGCGGCGCCGCCGAGGCTGGCGCGCAGCTCGCGCCGCTGTTGGCCGAGCCGGCGCGCCGCGGCGCCCGCCACCGGCCGCGGATCGCGCTCGAAGACCGCGTCGACCGCGCCGGCGAGGCCCGACTCGGCCTGCCTGTCGAGTGCGCCGAACAGCTCGGTGCCGAGTGCGCAGCCGAGCGCGTAGTAGCTCTCCCACTGCGCCTCGTCGAAGAACTGGTCGAGCGTCGTCTGCTGCGGAAAGCTCGGGTTCTCGGCGCTGTAGTTGGCGATGTCGGGCGGCAGCTCGGGCCAGATGTTGGGCTTGACGAGCAGCAGATGCGCGGGTGCGGCGCCCTCTTCCGGGTAGTCGACCCGGGCCAGCGCGATGCACGCCTTGCTGCTCGGCGAGGCCAGATCGTCGAGCGTGCCGAACTGCTCGAAGGGCGGCCGTGGCGGCCCCTTCGGCACGAGGAACCGGATCTTGGTCTGCAGGTCGATGCGCGCGCGTCGCACGAGGTTCTCGAGATCGGCGAACCGGTAGGCCGGGTCGGCGCCGCAATCGGCGAGAACGATCAGCCTGCAGCGCTGCACGAGCAGCGGCCAGGCGCCGGTGTTCTCGGCGTGGCCGCCGTCGCTCAGAAACGCGTACGACGACGATGTGCCCGGGAAATGGCCGCGCGCTTCATCCATCAGGGCGCACGCCTTCGGGAACCAGGGCGCCCGGCTGGCCGCCGTCTTCAACCCGTCCCACCAGTAACCGAGGCGCACGCCCGCGAAGGTGATGAGCGCGGCGACGCCGGCCCGGGTGTTCTGGCCGAGCCCGGGCGAGAACGCGCCGCCCGAGATGCTGATCCAGTTGCCGAGCGTCAGCGCCTCGTCGCCGGCAACCTGTCGCCACGGCTGCTGGTCGACGCGAAACCAGCCTTGCGGCGCGATGGTGAGCGGCACGCCGCGCCGGTCGCGGTTGAAGCGCCCGCGCGGGTCGTCAGTCTGGTTGACGCACGCCGTCATCAGATGCACCGGGCCGCCTGCAGCGAACGGCGCGTAGCGCGACATCGGCAGGTCGTCGTCGGCGTCGACGTCGCTGACCTGCCGGACCTGATAGCCGCCGACAGGCTCGGCCGGAAGCTCGTTCGCCGGCTCGAGATGCGCCGGCAACGGCCCGGCAGAGGCTGGATAGCGTTGCGGGTTGACGGCGCCGAGATAGGCGCGCACGAGGCGCGAGCGGTAGAAGGTCTGAAGCGACGATGCGTTCAGGAAGTCGATGTTGCCGCGCGTGAGCAGCACGTATGCCGCCGCGGGCACGGCGATGACGACGACGAAGCCGAGGCCGTCGCCGAGCTCGATGCCGCCCTGCCCGAAAACAGCGCCGAAGGCGGCACGCTGCACCAGCGAGGTCCACCAGGCGATCAACAGGAACGATGCGACCATGCCGAGAAGGCTGCCGACGCGCAGCATCGCGGCGATACCGAACGAGCCCGGCTTGAGCGTGGCGACGAGCGGCGCGGCGGCGCGAACGAGCACGACGACCGCCGCCAGCACGACGCCGGCACGCACCTGGTTCTCGAATTCGAACGCCATCGCCCAGGCGAGCCGATCGAGCGCGGCGAGAGCGACGATCACGAGCGTGAAGCGCAGGGTCGTCGCGAGGCGGCGCGTCAGCGCATTGCGGGTCTCGGCGAGACGCTCGTCGGCGCTCGGCGCAGGCGTGCCGGCAAGGCGCGACGACGCGAGCCACGCGAGCGGCAGGCCGATGAGCCAGGCGACCGACACGGCGGCACCGAACACGAGAAAGGCGAAGCGCACGGCGTTCTCCGGGCTCGAGGCGTTGCTCAACGCGTCGCCGAGAACGCGCAGGCCGGCCGCGGCGCGCTCGCCCAGGCGGCTCGACACGGCGCCGAGCGTCGCCGCATCGAGATCGCGCGACTCCAGATAGCCGACGCCGCCGACGACGCCGAGAGCGAGCACCCAGACCATCCATTGCACGACGGCCAGATGCGGACGGCGCTGGACGCCCGGGGCGGCCCAGTAGGCGCAGGCGTAGGCCATCGACAGCAGGAAGGCGGGAATCAGAAGGAAGGCGATCACCGGAACGAAGGTCGCAGGATCCGCCTGCGGCGAGAACCACTGGAGCACGGGCTCGATCGTCTGGCTCGTCGCCTGGCTCGCCCGCAGCCACCAGCCGCCGAGATCGACAAGAGCGATCGCGCAGCCCAGCAGCAGGCCGAGCAGGCCGAGCTCGACGTGCACCGCCAGCGTGTTGCGCGCGTACAGGGCGAGCGCGAAGACGGCGTCGCGTGCGCCGGAGGGAATGAGATAGCGCCCGTTGCTGCGCAACCACCACAGGAACCAGGGCGAGCCGCGCGCCGCAAAGGCCGCCAGCACGGCCACGGCTTCCTTCACGTCGGCGCAGCGGCCCAGCAGCCGCCCGAACATGCCGCCGACGTAGCCGCCGCCGGAGACCGTCGACAGGAGATCGAAGCGCAACAACATGCTGTCTTCGGCGAGCGCCTTCAGCAAGCCGAGGCAGAAGGTGGCGCTGCGAATGCCGCCGCCGGACAGTGCCAGGCCCCAGCGCGGCGCGTCTGCCTTGATGTCGAGCGCACCGCGGGCGGCCTGCCGCCGGGTGGCGATCATCGTGTCGATCGGGTCAGGCTCCATCCAGGCTCCTCAGCGCGATGCGCGCCGATACTGGCCGAAGGCCGGGCGCGGCGCAATCGTTGCTGTTGCGGAGATGCGGGATGTGGGGAGGCGAACGCGTCGTGCCGACGCTGGACCGGCACGCGCGTCGATGCGCGCCCGCGCGCCGGTCAGCCGCGCTCGAACTTGAAGACGGCGACGCTGGCGAGCAGGTTGGGCCAGGTGCGCACGACCCGGCCCGCCTGGATGCCGAACGCGTCGAGGATCGTCAGGCCGTCCTTCTTCGCCAGCACTTCGAAGTCGGCGTAGGTGCCGACGCGGATGTTCGGCGTGTCGTACCACTGGTACGGCAGCACGCGCGTCACCGGCATGCGGCCGGCGGCGACGTGCAGGCGGTTCGGCCAGTGCGCGAAATTCGGAAAGCTGACGATGCCGACGCGGCCGACCCGCGCGGTCTCGCGCAGCATGCGTTCGGTGTTCTTCAGGTGCTGCAAGGTGTCGAGCTGCAGCACGACATCGAAGCTGCGGTCCTCGAACAGCGCCAGGCCTTCTTCGAGATTGAGCTGGATGACGTTGACGCCGCGCTTGTTGCAGGCGAGCACGTTGGCGTCGTCGATCTCGATGCCGTAGCCGCTGCAGCCGCGCTCGCGTAGCAGGAGCGCGAGCAACTCGCCGTCGCCGCAACCGAGATCGAGCACGCGCGAGCCTTTCGGCACCAGCTCGGCGATCAGCTCGATGTCTTTGCGATCGCTCATGATGGCGCCCCCAACGCTTGCCGCTGGCGCGGCTGCGCTGCCCCCCGAGGGGGCGCGGCCCGTCTTGGGGCGGCCCGGCGGCGGGCCGGCCTCTTCGGTGGAGATCTCTCGCCAGAGGTTGGCGAAGCAGGCGCGAAGTACGCCGTGGTAGCGCGGGTCGTCGAGCAGGAAAGCGTCGTGGCCGTGCGGCGCGTCGATCTCGGCATAGCTCACGTCGAGCTTGTTGTCGACCAGCGCCTTGACGATCTCGCGCGAGCGAGCCGGCGCGAACCGCCAGTCGGTGCTGAAGCTGACAAGCTGGAACTTGCAGCGCGCCTTGGCGAAGGTCGTCGTCAGGTTGCCGCCGTACGCGCGCGCCGGGTCGAAGTAGTCGAGCGCACGGGTGATCAGCAGATAGGTGTTGGCGTCGAAGTACTCGCTGAACTTGTCGCCCTGATGGCGCAGGTAGCCTTCGATCTGGAACTCGATGTCCTGCGTCGAATAGCCGAACGCGGCCTTCTGCATGTCGCGTCCGAACTTCGCTTCCATCGCGTCGTCGGACAGGTAGGTGATGTGGCCGATCATCCGCGCCACGCGCAGGCCGCGGCGCGGGATCACGCCGTGGTCGGTGTAATGGCCCTCGTGGAACTCCGGATCGGTGACGATGGCGCGCCGCGCCACCTCGTTGAAGGCGATGTTCTGTGCCGAAAGGTTCGGCGCCGTCGCCACCGCCACGCACTGGCGGAGCCGCAGCGGATAGCGCAGCGACCAGTCGAGCGCCTGCATGCCGCCGAGGCTGCCGCCGAGGACGGCGGCGAGCGTGTCGATGCCGAGCGCGCGGACGAGCCTGGCCTGCGCATCGACCCAGTCCTCGACCGTCACGACCGGAAAGTCGCTGCCGTAGCTGCGCTCGGGCGCGGCCGGATTGGGGCTGGTCGGCCCGGTCGAGCCGAAGCACGACCCGGGATTGTTGACGCCGATGACGAAAAAGCGCTCGGTGTCGAGCGGCTTGCCGGGGCCGACGAGGTTGTCCCACCAGCCTTCGCTCCTGTCCTGGCCGGCATAGGTTCCGGCGACGTGGTGCGACGCGTTGAGCGCATGGCAGACCAGCACCGCATTGCTGCGCGCCGCGTTCAGCGTGCCGTAGGTTTCGTAGACGAGCGCGTAGTCGGCCAGGCGTGCGCCGCTCGCCAGCGGCAACGGCTCGGCGAAGTGCATCGATTGCGGCAGGACATCGCCGATGGAGCTCATGGGCACGGACGCAGGCAAGAAAAAACCCGGCGCCGCCAAAAGCGGGACACCGGGTTGCTGCGTCCTGTCTTTAGCGGAATTTATAGAGCGCCCGCAAGCCGGAACAAATCAGCGCTTCGAGGCGAAGTATAGCGATGCGCCTCGACGGCGCGGGCGCTGGTGCATGATCGGCTGCCACGTCGAAGCGGCGCGGCGCGGCGCGAGAAGCACACTCGATGAATTTTCAGGCCATCCTCGATGCGATCGATGCCGAGCTGCGCCCCGCGCTCGGCGCCGAGGGCCGCGTCGCCGACTACATCCCGGCGCTGGCCCGCGTCTCGCCGCACCGGTTCGGCATCGCGCTGCGCACTTGCGACGGCGAAACGGCCGCGGCCGGCGACAGCGACGTGGCGTTCTCGATCCAGAGCGTCTCCAAGCTCTTCACCTTGACGCTCGGGATGCGCCTGCTCGGCGACAAGCTGTGGGAGCGCATCCACCGCGAGCCTTCGGGCAACCCGTTCAATTCGCTGCTGCAGCTCGAAAGCGAGCAGGGCGTGCCGCGCAACCCCTTCATCAATGCCGGCGCAATCGCGGTCGCCGATCGGCTCGTCAGCACGCTCGGCTCCGGCGCGCAAGCCGCGCTGACGGAGATGCTCTCCTGGCTCTGCGGCGAGAACGTCTCCTTCGACGAGGAAGTGGCCGCGTCCGAAGCGGCGACCGGCTTTCGCAACACCGCGCTCGGCAACTTCATGAAGAGCTTCGACAAGCTCGACAACGACGTCGCCACCGTTCTCGATTTCTACTTCCATCAATGTTCGCTGCGCATGAGCTGCCGGCAGCTGGCGCGCGCGAGCGGCTATCTCTGCCGCGACGGCGCGCACCCCGGCGCCGGCTCGCACGTGGTGAGCGAATCCCAGGCGCGCCGCCTGAACGCGTTGATGCTCACCTGCGGCACCTACGACGCCGCCGGCGAGTTCGCCTACCGCATCGGCTTGCCGTGCAAGAGTGGCGTCGGCGGCGGCATCGTTGCGGTCGTTCCCGATCGGCTGAGCCTGTGCGTCTGGTCGCCGGCGGTCGATGCCAGCGGCAACTCGGTGCTCGGCACGAAGGCGCTGGAGCTGTTCGCGAGCCGCACCGGGCTTTCCATTTTCTGAGGAGCGAGACGATGGCCTGGTTCGACGGATTCGAAGGCGGCCTGCACGCTGCCGGCGACGTCGAGTTGTTCGCGCGCACCGGCGGCGACCCGAAGAAGCCGCCACTGCTGTTGCTGCACGGCGCGCCGCAGACGCACGCGATGTGGCACCGCGTCGCCCGGCGTCTGGCTGCCGAGTTCTCGCTCGTCATCCCCGACCTGCGCGGCTACGGCGATTCGACCAAGCCGGGGCCGGCGGCCACGCCCGAGGCCGACCACGCGCTGCACAGCAAGCGGGCGATGGCGGCCGACATGGCGGCCTTGATGAGCGGGCTCGGCCATCGGCGCTTCGCCGTCGTCGGCCACGATCGCGGCGGTCGCGTCGCGCATCGACTGGCGCTCGATCACGCCGACCGCGTCGAACGTCTCGCCGTGATCGACATCGTGCCGACGCTGGACATGTACGACATGACCGAGATGCGTTTCGCGACGCTCTACTACCACTGGTTCTTCTTGATCCAGCCGGCGCCGCTGCCCGAGCGCATGATCGGCGGCGATCCCTCGTTCTTCCTGAGCTGGACGCTCGGCGGCTGGGGCGCGAAATCGCTGGCCCACATCGAACCCGAGGCGCTGGCCGAATACGAGCGGTGCTTTTGCCGTGCCGATGCGATCCACGCCATCTGCGAAGACTACCGCGCCTCGGCGGGCATCGATCTCGAGCACGACCGGGCCTCGCGCGACGCCGGCGAGAAGATCGCCTGCGACACGCTGGTGCTGTGGGGCGAGCATGGCGTCGTCGGCAAGCTCTACGCGCCCCTCGTTCTCTGGCGCGCGCAATGCGCCGGCAAGCTCGACGGCCGGGCCATGAACGCGGGCCACTTCATTCCCGAAGAGCTGCCCGACGAGACAGCCCGACGCCTGCGCGACTTCCTTCTCGCGCCCTAGGCGCAGTTCACGCTTTCCACGAGCCCGCGCGCAAGACCCGGGTCTACCATCGCGCCACCTCGGAGAAGGAGCGCTCATGTTCGCGTGGATCAACCGGATCGACCAGCATTTCCCCATCCGCTATTCGGTGTGGGCGCTGTGCCTGGTCGGGCTGGTCGCCAGCGTGGTCGCGTGGGCGCGCATGGGCATCGACGTGTGGCTGGCCATCGTCTTTCTCGGCCTCGTGCTGCTCGGCGTTCGAGACCGGATGCAGACACGCCACTCGATCCTGCGCAACTACCCGGTGATCGGCCACCTGCGCTTCCTGTTCGAGTTCATCCGCCCGGAGATGCGCCAGTACTTCATCGAGGGCGACAACGAATCGGCGCCGTTCTCGCGCCAGCAGCGCTCGCTGGTCTACCAGCGCGCCAAGGGCGATTCCGACAAGCGTCCGTTCGGCACGCAGATCAACGTCGCCGGCATCGGCTACGAGTGGATCAACCATTCGCTGCAGCCGACGGTGCTGAAGACGCACGACTTCCGCATCACGATCGGCGAGACGCGCGCCCAGCCCTACAGCGCCAGCCTCTTCAACATCTCGGCGATGAGCTTCGGCGCGCTCTCGGCCAACGCCATCCTCGCGCTCAACGCCGGCGCCA
>DAIMIM010000116.1:0-9166 GCA_036722755.1 Caldimonas sp.
GCCGGCGACGAGCGCGCTCGAGGCCGTCACCGCGGGCGAGAGGCCGCGCGCGTTCGGTGTCGCCGCGCTCACTCGCGGCACGATCGGTACAACCCACGTGGAGGGCAGCGTGAAGGTGTCGCCGCCGGCGCCGTTGTAGGGCGTCTGGAAGGTGTCCGACTGGTTGCGCAGCAACTCGCTGTAGTGCGCGTCGAGGCGGTACTTGCCCTGATCCCCGGTCTCGAACTGCAGGTTGCGCCGTTCGAGCCCGAGGTCGGTCCCCTTCAGACGCCAGCGCGTCGCGCCGCCGCTGTCGTAGGCGCTGCCGCCGCGCAGGTCGAAGTTCCCGATCGCGAAGATGCCTTTGCCGCGGACGCCGTTGTATTCAGAGGCCTTGGCCGAGGCCGAGCTGACGACCTCCGCGCCGACCTCGACCGAACTCGTCGGCGTGGTCAGGTCGGCAACGCTCGGGTTGTCGTCGGCGGCGAAGGCCTGCCCTTGCAGAGCCAGGGCGGCGAGCGCCGATTGGACCGCGGCCACCGAGGCCCGCAAGGTCAGTTTCATCGCACGGGTGTACATGAGGATCTCCTGCGGTGATCAGCGCTGGAACTTCGAGCCGGCCGGATGATTCGAGCCGTGGACCAGAACGTGGCAGTTGAGGCACGCGCGGCCGCCCGTCTGGATGCGCGCCCCGGCGTTGGCCAGCGGATTGATTCCGTTGACGGTGGTGACGGCCCCGTTCTGCAGGTTGGCTCCGCTGTTCACCTGGGCGCCGTGGTCGCCGCTATGGCATTCCTGGCACAACCACGGTGGCCGCGTCTTCAGCAACGGCGTGTTGTTGGACCCGTGCGGCGTGTGGCAGTTGGTGCAGTCGTCAACGACGGGCGCATGTTCCCAGAGGAACGGGCCGCGCTTCTCGGCGTGGCAGGTGTAGCAGGTGTCGTTGACCGAGTTCTTCACCAGCAGCTTCGGGCCGACGCTGCCATGCGGGTTGTGGCAGCTGGTGCAGGACATCAGCCCGGCATCGATCGGGTGGGTCGAGATCAGGTGCGTCTGGGCGCGCTGCGTCTTGTGGCAGGCAAAGCAGACTTCGGGCTGCGTCGCTTTCGTGAGCACCGGATCCGCCGGCACGTGCACCGAATGGCAGGACGAGCAGGGCACGTCGTGGCTCTGGTGCTGGCTCGCGTCCCAGAAGAGGCGCTTGCCGGCCTTGTGGCAAGCGAGGCAGGTTTCTTCCTGCTTCAGTGCGCCGGTCGGAGGATTGACCGTCGTTCGCGTCGCGAACACGATGTCCGGAGAAGGTCGGCTGGCGTTCTTCTCGCCCTTGCCGCCGGCGATGTGCTTGTCGCTCGCGCCGTGGCAACTCTGACACGCCGGGGTTCGCGGATCGGCGGTGACGCCGTGACGCGTCTGGTAGATCGAGAGCAACGGCTTGTTCTCGCTCTCGTCGTGGCAGCGGGTGCAGACGGCGTCCTGCTTCAGTCGCGAGGCAGTCGCCTGGGCGCCGGCGCTCGCTTCGCCCGCAGGGGCCGCTTCCGCGGCCAGTGCCGCACCGCTGGCAAGCGCCAGCGCAAGGATGACGGCCGCGCGCATGCGCCCGAATGTCGTTCTCATCTTCCCTCCTCCTTTGCTGCGTGACCGGACTTCGCCGGCGCTTCGAGCAAGCGTCGTCGTCGGCGCTAGCGCGAGAGAATCCAGTCAGCGAGGTTCTTCACCTCGGCCGGATCCTTCGCCTTGATGATCTTGTGATCCTCTTCGTGCCCATCGGGGAACTTGGCCTTTTCGCCACTCGTGAGGTGGTGAACGATTCGCTCCTCCGCATCGGGCTTGCCCTTGTATTTCGCCGCGACTTCCTTGAAAGCCGGGCCGTCCTTTTTCTTATCGACGCTGTGGCACTTGAAGCAGTTGTTTTGCCGCGCCAGCGCCTGCGCCGCATCGTCATCGACGGCACTGGCGGGAGAAGCGCCCAGGAACAGGGCGAGCGCCAGCAACGGACCGGAAGCGGAAAGAAGGGATTTGAATGACATCTCGATAACTCCTTGCGTGCTTGCGTGTTTTGGGAACCACATTCATCAATCGGATGGTATTGACATTGACCGCACTCAATTAAGGTTTTTTATTTGTGTCCTTTTCTGGATCTAGATCAGTACGAGTTGGACACGGACGTGCTATGCGGGCGCTCGCGCCTGGTACCTGCCAGCACGGGTCCGGGTCAAGCAAAAGCCAAGCGAGGTCGAAGCTCGATTCATCTGGCATCGTTGCACCGGTCGCCTTTTAGTTCTGTGCGTTGGCGCACAGAGACAGGCTGCATGTGGCGGCCCGGCTGCACGCGGGCCACTGAGCCGGCGTTGACGCAGGTCAAGACAGTCGTTCAACGAACGGGCACATTGGCAGACATGCAGCAAACATCACCCGAGTCCGGTCCGTCCATTGCCGAAGCGCTGTTGCGCGACTTCGACGTCGCCGGGCCACGCTACACCTCGTATCCAACGGCTGATCGGTTCGTCGAGGCGTTCGGTGCCCCGCAGTACGCGCAAGCGTTGCAGTCACGCACCGAGGGCGCCGCCGCCGCGGCGCCGCTTTCGTTGTACGTTCACATTCCGTTTTGCGAATCCGTCTGCTACTACTGCGCCTGCAACAAGGTCGTGACGCGCCAGCACGGCCGGGCGGAGGAATACCTCGCTGCCCTGAAACGCGAGATCGCGCTGCACATTGCCGTGCTCGGCCCGGATCAACGGGTTTCGCAAGTCCACCTGGGCGGCGGTACGCCGACCTTCCTCAGCGATGGCGAGCTGACCGAGTTGATGGGCGTCCTCAAAGACGCGTTTGCCTGGACCCCGGAGGCGGAAATTTCGATCGAGGTCGACCCGCGGACCGTCGACCGGCAGCGTCTGCTGCACCTGGCCGCACTTGGCTTCAACCGGCTGAGTTTCGGAGTGCAGGACTTCGACCCCGACGTGCAGCGCGCCGTGCACCGCGTTCAGCCGTTCGAGCAGGTGCGCGCGCTATTGGCCGCCGCGCGCGAGAGCGGCTTCCGATCCACCAACGTCGATCTGATCTACGGCTTGCCACGGCAGACGCCGGCTTCGTTCGTGCGCACGATCGAACAGGTCTGCGAGCTCCGTCCCGACCGCATCGCGCTCTACGCCTACGCGCACCTGCCACAGCGCTTCAAGCCCCAGCGCCGCATCGCCGTTGCGCAGTTGCCGCCCGCGGAGCAGCGCATCTCGATGCTGTCGGCGGCGCTTTCGCAGTTCGCCAGCGCGGGCTACACCTATGTCGGGATGGATCACTTCGCATTGGCTGACGACTCGCTCGCCATCGCCAAACGCCAAGGCAGGCTGCACCGCAATTTTCAGGGCTACAGCACCCAGCCCGATTGCGACCTGATCGGGCTCGGCGTCTCGGCGATCGGCAAGGTCGGCGCCAGCTATAGCCAGAACGCGAAGACCCTCGACGAGTACTACGACGCGCTCGAGCATGGCAGGTTTCCAGTGGTGCGCGGTCTGGCGTTGACGCGAGACGACTTGGTGCGGCGCTCGGTGATCATGGCGCTGATGTGCCAGGGCCGTCTCGACTTCGAGTCGATCGAGCTGGCCCACGGGATCCGGATTGGCGACTACTTCGCCAGCGAGTTGGAGGCACTTGCTCCGTTGGAGGCGAGTGGCCTGGTGGTGCGTGAACCCGGCGCGATTGTCGTCACGCCGCTCGGTTGGTACTTCGTGCGCAGGGTCGCGATGGTTTTCGACCGTTACCTTCCGGTCGGTCGAGCGCGCGAACAGTTCTCGCGGCTCATCTGACGGACGCCGCAGGAACGCAGGCCATCGGTTGCCCTCAGCCGGGCTTCGCGCTGCGACCGGGTTGGGCCCATCGTGCGAAGTCGTCATGACGGTCGCAATCTGACGGATGCGAGACGCGCATGGCTTCCATCGCCGGGCCGAGACCAAGAGGGGCGGTCAGCGTCATCAGAATCCGCTTGAAAAGGGGCCGATACGCGTCATCGCCCGCACGGCGGGTCAGTGGATCACGGTTCTGCATGAAGGCCGCGTCGAGCTCGGCCCAGTCGACTGCCGTGAGCACGTGCTCGGCGAGCGGCAGCACATGGCGTTCCTCGATACGGATGTGGTCGAGATACGACGCGATGTAGTCGTGCATCGCTTCCTCGAAATGCTCGCGCCGGCTCTGGCCGTCGGGCGCATCGTGCATCATCTCGAGGCCGAGCAGTTCATGCTGCAATTCGCGCACCGCCTCCTGGCTGCGCGCGTGGTCAGCGTCGAGTTTCGAGAGCACCTCGGCCAGTTCATCGCCGCAACGTTCGCGGATGCGCGGAAACAGCAACTGGCTTTCCTTGGTGTGGTGCATCCGCTCGGGGAACTCGTCGATGTAGAACAGCATGGCGCGCAGCACCGTGAAGTCGGGCAGCGTGCCGCGCCGACTGTGCTCCGACAAGAGCAAGCCGATCGAGCGCAGCACCGCCGAGAGCGCACCGTGCTCGTCGAGGATGACGCTGAGCGTGGGGTGTGCATGCATCCGGAGCTCCTCTCACGATTTGGCCGGCCAGGTTGTCCGGCCTGTTCGTCGGCTTAGCCTGTTCGTCCGCCTATTCAGCATCGACCCATTTCGCGGCGTCGGGTTGACGTGGATCAAGAAATCACAGACGGAACGTCATTTCCAGGCGCACATCAGGGGGACCTCTGCCGCCCCCAATGAAGGCAGCAGCTCAGGTCACCTGCTTGTGACTTGATCTCGCGCAAACCCTCCGAGCCATGCCCGTTGATACATTTCTTCGGTACCTCCGATGCCGTAGCCACCACCGATGGACTTCACCCACTCCCCCCGCGTCGTGCATCTGCAAACCCAGGTGCGCCGCTTCCTCGACGACCTTGTCCTGCCGGCGAACGCGCAGTGGCAACGCTACGCGGCGGCCGGCGTGTATCCGCTGGACGTGATCGAGCCGCTGAAGCGCCAGGCACAGTCGCTCGGGCTGTGGAACCTGTTCCTTCCGGCGCTGCGCGAGCACGAGCCCGGCACCCGCCTGGCCAATCTCGACTACGCGCCGCTGGCCGAAATCATGGGTCGCGTCGCCTGGTCGTCCGAGGTCTTCAACTGCAGCGCGCCCGACACCGGCAACATCGAACTGCTGCACCAGTTCGCGTCACAAGAGCAGACCGAACGCTGGCTAGACCCGCTGCTGGCGGGCGAAATCCGCTCGTGTTTTGCGATGAGCGAGCCCGATGTGGCGTCGTCCGACCCGACCAACATCGCGACCCGCATCGTGCGCGATGGCGACCACTATGTGGTCAACGGTCGCAAGTGGTTCATCACCGGCGCGGCGCATCCGAAGTGCCGGTTCGCGGTCGTCATGGGCTGCAGCGGCGATGCGTCCGGCGCGCCGGCGCATGCTCGCCACACGCTGCTGCTGGTGCCGATGGACACACCGGGCCTGACTCTCGTGCGCAACGTGCCGGTGATGCAGCAGCAGGCCATCGACGGTCACTGCGAGTTGCTGTTCCAGGACGTGCGCGTGCCGGCCGGAAACCGCCTCGGCGACGAAGGCGCCGGCTTCGCGCTGGCCCAGGCGCGGCTCGGCCCCGGGCGCGTTCACCACTGCATGCGCAGCATCGGCCAGTGCGAGCTGGCGCTCGAGTTGATGAGTGCGCGCGCCCTCGAACGGCGCGCCTTCGGCCGGGCCTTGGGCGAGTTCGCGAACGTGCAGGACTGGATCGCACACAGCCGGGTCGAGATCGACCAGGCGCGCCTGCTGGTGCTGCGCGCCGCGTGGCTGATGGACACGCAAGGCAACGCCGCGGCGCGCACCGATGTCGCCGCGATCAAGCTCGTGGCCGGCCAGCTCCAGACCCGTGTCCTCGACCGGGCCATGCAGGTCTTCGGTGCGATGGGTCTGACGCCCGACACCCCGCTCGCGCAGTTGTGGAGCTGGGGCCGTGCGATGCGCTTTCTCGATGGGCCGGACGAAGTGCACCTGCGCACCATTGCGCGCGCCGAACTCGCGCGCGCGAGGGCCAACGCTGGATCGACCAGTCCGTACTTGCAACGTTGGATGCCACCGCACCCGGACGACTTGGGTCGCTGAGCCGGGCCTCGGGCAAAAGCATGCGGCCCCGGACTTGCGCCGGTGGATCCTTCAGCCGCACTGGCCGACATAACCACACGCGGTGCAGAAGTCGCAGCCGTCCTTGTGGATCATCGTCGCGTTGCCGCACTCCGGGCACGCCTTGCCGGCCATCGGGGTCGACGCGGCTGCGTCGCGCGGGGCGTCGAGCACGCCCATGTCGCGCAGCGGGAATCCGTCTTCATTGAGTACGCCGAGCATCGCGTAGCGGTGAATGATCAGCCGCGCGAGATAGGCCACCGTCGACGGCCACGTCTGCTGCCGGCGTTCGCCGTGCGGCAGGCCCGGCACGAAGGCCATGAAGTGGCCCAGCGGCTCGGCATAGTTGAGCAGCTTGCGCAGCTTCATGCCGATCCACGCCGGGTCGATGACGCGCATGTCGAGCGAGAGCAGATGGGCCAGGCCATCCAGAGCGCGCGGGTAGTTGCCGGAGAGCTTGACCGCACAAGGCCGCGTGACCGTCGTGCCATCGGGCCACGGCAAGGTGACTTCCTTCAGCGTCAAGGTGAAGGCTTCGCCGGTGGCCGGGTTGTCGACGTCGACCGCCCAGGCCAACGTGCCCGACGGGCCGGTGTGCGGTTCGTCGCGACTGAACATCGCGTCGATCACCGGTGTGGGTCCGCTTTTGCCCAGGCCCGGCAGGGCTTTCAACTGCTCGCAACGCCAACGCACCACTGCCGCGGTGGCCGCCACCACGCCCGGGAACAGACGACGCTCGCCGTGCGGCGGAAACGGCATTTCGAACGCGCGCTCCTCGGCCACGGTGGCCAGCGCGTCGAGCTTGAGTTGCAGCCACGCCGGGTCGTTGGCGCGCAGGTCCATCGACAAGGTCTTGGCCAACGCGCCCAGGCCGCGCGGCTGTTCGGCGCCGTTGACCCAGACTTCGAACGGCTGCGGCGAACCGCCGTCCTCGCGCGCGAGTTCACCGACGAACAACGCGAAGTCGCCGAACGGGTGGTGCACCATGAAGGTCCACGCCGGGTTGCCGGCAGGCAACTCGGGCCGGCCCGGCCAGCGCAGCGACGACAGCACCGGCGCGGGCAGATGCTTCAGGGTCAGGCGGCGGTTGACATCGTCGATTTGCAGCGGCGCCGCTTCGGTGCGGGTGACGCTCAACACCGAACCCAGTACGGCGTTGGGCCGGTAGGTGGCCAGGCCTTTCAAGCCCGATCGCCACGCCTCCAGGTACAGGTGCTGGAAGTCAGCGTAGGGATAGTCGGCCGGTACGTTGACCGTCTTGGAAATCGACGTGTCGATGCAGGGCGCGACGGCCGCCACCATCGCTTCGTGCGCCTGCGCGCTCATCTCGAGCGCGGTCACGAAGGCCGGCGGCAGCGGCGCGTTCTCGCCTTTCAGGTGGCGATACAGGCGCCAGGCATGGTCTTCAACGGCGTATTCCTTGAAGTTGCCGTCGGCCATGCGCTTCTTGCGGGTGTAGCTCCAGCTGAACGCCGGTTCGATTCCATTGCTCGCGTTGTCGGCAAACGCCAGGCTGATGGTGCCGGTGGGCGCGATCGACAGCAGGTGCGAGTTGCGCAGCCCATGCAGCCGGATGCGGTCTTTGAGCGGCTGCGGCAGGCGCGAGGCGAAGTTGCTGCCACTGAGATAGAGGTCGGCATTGAACAGCGGGAATGCGCCGCGCTCGCGCGCGAGTTCGATCGATGCGTCGTAGGCCGCGTCGCGCATCACTTCGCTGATGCGCCGCGCCACCCCACGTGCCTCGGCGGTGTCGTAGCGCAGGCCGAGCATGATCAGCGCGTCGCCGAGGCCGGTGAAGCCCAGGCCCACGCGGCGCTTGTTGCGTGCTTCATCCTGCTGCTGCGGCAGCGGCCACACCGTCACGTCGAGCACGTTGTCGAGCATGCGCGTGGCCACGCGCGCCACCTTGGCGAATGCCGCCTCGTCGAAGCGCGCGGTTTCGGCGAACGCGTCGAGCACGAAACGGGTCAGGTTGATGGAGCCCAGGCAGCAGCAGCCGTAGGCGGGCAACGGCTGCTCGCCACACGGGTTGGTACTGGCGATGCTTTCGCAATACGCCAGGTTGTTGTCGCGGTTGATGTGGTCGAGGAACAGCACGCCCGGCTCGGCATGGTCGTAGGTCGACCGCATGATCTGGTCCCAGAGCTGGCGGGCGGGCAGCTTGCGGTAAACCCACAGGCCAGCGCCGTTGGGCTGGGTGTGCTGGTAGGCGCCGGCCGCCTTTTGCGCCGGCCCGGGCTCGGCGCGGTGCACCAGTTCCACTTCGGTGTCGGCCTGGACGGCTTGCATGAAGGCGTCGGTGACACCGACCGAGATGTTGAAATTGCGCAGGTCGCCCTGGTCCTTGGCCTGGATGAATTCCTCGAGGTCCGGGTGATCGCATCGCAGCACGCCCATCTGCGCACCGCGGCGCGCGCCAGCCGACTCGACCGTCTCGCAGGAACGGTCGAACACGCGCATGTAGCTCACCGGACCGGAGGCACTGCTTTGCGTCGAGCCGACCCAGGCACCGCGCGGGCGTATGCGCGAAAAGTCATAGCCCACGCCGCCGCCGCGACGCATCGTCTCTGCCGCTTCGGTGAGCGCGGTGTAGATGCCCGGGTGTCCGTCTTCATCGTGAGCGATCGAGTCGCCGACCGGCTGCACGAAGCAGTTGATCAGCGTCGCCGACAAGCTGGTGCCGGCAGCCGACTGGATGCGCCCGGCCGGCACGAACCCGAGGCGCAGCGCTTCGGCAAAACGCTCCTCCCACAGCCCGCGCTGGTCGGCCGGTTCGGCCTGGGCCAACGCCCGCGCCACGCGGCGGTTCACCGCCTCGATCGACCGCTCCTCGCCCTTCGCGTATTTCTCAATCAGCACTTCTTCGCTGATGGCCTGGGCAGGCAGGTTGGCGACGGTGTGGACTTGGGGGCTTGCGACGTCTTGCATGGATCGATGTCTTCGGGAGGTGAGCGCGCAACTTACGCCGTTGGCAGTGAACCGTCGTTGATCCTGGTCATTCCAGAGAGTCGGCCTACGCCACGTACCGCAGTATCGCGATGTATTGGCTGGCGCTGCCTGCCAGGACGAACACAT
>DAIMIM010000117.1:0-9139 GCA_036722755.1 Caldimonas sp.
GCGTGCGCAAGCTCGTCGACGAGATCATCGAGGGCGACTTCGACCAGATCGAGCTCTACGCAGCGAAGGTCGCGGAGCTCGAGTCCTTCATCGCCCAGCAGACCGAGGGCGAGGTCGAAAAGACCGGCGCGGTGACGACGCTGGAGGCCAAGGAGTCCGAGCTGCGCGTGCAGCAGCGCTACATGCTGCAGCTGCAGGCGGCGCTCACCCCGCTCAACCTGCCGCAATATCTGCAGGAGTTCCTGGCCCACGTCTGGAGCCAGGCGCTGGTGCTCGCGGCGCGGCGCGACGGCCCAGAGTCGGATCGCGCCAAGCGCTACCGCAGGGTCGGTACCGATCTGGTGATGAGCGTGCAGCCCAAGGGCTCGCCGATGTTTCGCAAGAAGTTCCTGATGCAGCTGCCGCCGCTGATGAAGGACCTCAACGAAGGCATGAGGCTGATCGGCTGGCCGGAGGCGGCGCAGAAGGAATTCTTCGGCAAGCTGCTGCCGGCGCATGCCGAGTCGCTGAAGGGCACGCCGCTTTCCGAGCTCGACCACAACATGATGGTCAAGCAGCTCGACACCGTGTTCGCGATCCCGGTGCCGCTCGGCGAGACATTCTCGCGCGGCGAGCCGGTGCAGGACATTCCTCCGGAAGTGATGGAGCGGCGCTTCACCGCGGCCGAAGCGCAGCAGGTCGGCCTCGTCGCCGAGGCGGCCGTCGACTGGTCCAACGAAGTCGGTGCCGGCCCGGTCGACATCGATCTCGGCGGCGAGCCGCAGCCGGCCGAGCCGGTGACGCCGTCGATCGCCGCCGCGATCGATCCGGAAGCCGAGGCGCAGCTCGGCCCGACGACCTCGGAGTCGGGCGAGGCCGGCGAGCCCACTCGGGGTCCGCAGCTGATCGACCACATCAAGCTCGGCTTCGCCTACCAGATGCACCTGAAGGACGAATGGCAGAAGGTCCGCCTCGCGCACGTCAGCTCGGGGCGGAGCTTTTTCGTCTTCACGCGTGGCGGCAAGCACCAGGAAACCATCTCGATGACCTCGCGCATGCTGGCGCGTATGTGCGAGACCGGGCGGTTCCGCGCCGTCGAGAGCTCCTACCTGATGGAGCGCGCCACGGTGCGCGCGAGAAAGCAGCTCGCCGAGCTCAAGACGCCGACCCGGCACTGAGCCGGCCGGGCTCGATCGGACAGGCTCAGCCCGTCGCCGACAGCGCTCGCGCCATCCGCACCGCGGCACGCAGGCTCGACGGATCGGCCAGGCCGCGCCCGGCGATATCGAACGCCGTGCCGTGATCGGGGCTCGTGCGCACGAATGGCAGTCCGAGCGTGACGTTCACGCCGTGCGCGACGCCGAGATACTTGACCGGAATCAGGCCGTGGTCGTGGGTCATGGCGACGACGACGTCGAATTCGCCGCGATGCCCGGGCGCGTTGCGCGCCCGCATGAACACCGTGTCGGGCGCATACGGCCCGCTCGCGTCGATGCCTTCGCCTCGCGCCGCATCGATCGCCGGCGCGATGATGCATCGCTCCTCGTCGCCGAAGAGGCCGCCCTCTCCGGCGTGAGGATTGAGCCCGGCCACCGCGATGCGCGGCGCCGCGACACCGGCCAGCGCCGCGGCATGGGCGATGCGGATCGTCTCGAGCACGGCATCGAAGCTCACGGCGTCGATGGCCTTGCGCAGCGAGGTGTGGATGGTGACGAGGACGACGCGCAACTCGTCGTTGGCGAGCATCATGCGGACCGCCGGCGCGTGGCCGTCCTTGCCGGCGAGCGCCTGCAGCATCTCGGTGTGGCCAGGAAACGGGACGCCGGCCGCGGCCAGCGCCTCCTTGTGGATCGGCGCGGTGACGATGGCCGCGGCCTCGCCGCGCAGGACCAGCGCGACGGCCTGCTCGATGCAGGCAGCGGCGGCGGCGCCGGCCCGCGCATCGACGTGGCCGACCGGCGCGTCGATCAGGCCGCTCGGCAGGCCGCTCGCCTGCAGCACCGGCACGCAATTCAGCGGAACAGCCCAGGCGTCCGCAGCCGACTCGATGGCGGCCACCGACAGCAGCCCGCCGATCGCCGCGGCGGCGCGGCGCATCACGGCGAGGTCGCCGACGACGAACCCGCCGGCGCCTTCGCCGCTCGTGAACAGCCTGGCGACGATCTCCGGGCCGATGCCGCAGGCGTCGCCCATGGTGATGGCGAGCGGGCGGCGGGTCGGCGAATCCATGCGCAATTGTCGCTGCCGGCTGCGCCCGATAATGCACTCCGAAACGGCGACCAATGCGCAAGATCTGGCTCCTCTTCTCGCAAACCGTGACCGTCGCGGTGGCGCTGCTGTTCGTCGTCGCGACGCTGAAGCCCCAGTGGCTCGGCCGCGATCGCGGCAGCGCCGTGGCGCTGTTGCCGAACACGCCGGCAGCGACGCCGGACACGCCCGTCGTGATGCTGCCGCCGCCGGTGCGCAACGTCTCGCTGCTCGGCCCGGTGGCCGGGGTCACCAGCTACCGCGCGGCAGCGAAGCGGGCCTCGCCGGCAGTCGTCAGCATCACGGCGAGTCACGGTTCGGCGCAGCGATCACGCGAGGAGGATCCGTTGCGGTTCTTCTTCGGTGACCGGGCGCGGTCGTCGCCCGACGAGCGGCAGATCGGCCTCGGCTCCGGCGTGATCGTCTCATCGAGCGGCTACCTGCTGACCAACAACCACGTCGTCGACGGCGCCGACGACGTCGAGGTGACGCTCGGCGACGGGCGCAACGCGAAGGCGCGCACGATCGGCGCCGATCCCGAGTCGGACATCGCCGTGCTGAAGATCGATCTCGACAAGCTGCCCGTGATCGCCTTCGGCGACGTCGACCATCTCGAGGTCGGCGACATCGTGCTGGCCATCGGCAATCCGTTCGGCGTCGGTGAGACGGTGACGTCGGGCATCGTCAGCG
Source organism: Caldimonas sp. (assembly GCA_036722755.1). Lineage (GTDB taxonomy): Bacteria > Pseudomonadota > Gammaproteobacteria > Burkholderiales > Burkholderiaceae_C > Schlegelella_A. Next base: position 2,917 of record DAIMIM010000117.1, read on the forward strand.
CGCTCGGCCGCAATTCGCTCGGTATCAACATCTTCGAGAACTTCATCCAGACCGACGCCGCCATCAACCCGGGCAATTCCGGCGGCGCGCTGGTCGATGTCAACGGCAACCTGCTCGGCATCAACACCGCGATCTACTCGCGCAGCGGCGGCAGCCTGGGCATCGGCTTCGCCATTCCGGTGAGCACCGCGCGCCAGGTGATGGAAGGCCTCATCAAGGACGGCCAGGTGACGCGTGGTTGGATCGGCGTCGAGCCGCGCGACATCACGCCGGAGATCGCCAAGACGCTCGATCTGCCCGTCTCGCAGGGCGTGCTGATCACCGGCGTGGTGCAGGCAGGCCCTGCCAGCGTCGGCGGCTTGCGCCCGGGCGACGTCGTCATGAAGATCGCCGGCAATCCTGTCGTCAACACCCCGCAGCTGCTCAACGCGGTGGCGGCCCTCAAGCCGCGCGAGACCGCGACGATCAGCGTGCGGCGCGGCGACAGCGCCTTCGAAGTCAAGGTGGTCGTCGCCCAGCGGCCGCGCTCGCGTCCCGCGCCGATCGAGCGCTGAGCCGCCGAAAAAAAACTCGCGTCCTCAGGGCGCCGCTTTTTCCTCGGCCGGCGCCTGCGTGTGCTTGATGAAGATCTGCGCCGCCCAGATGCCTACTTCGTAGAGCAGCACCATCGGGATCGCGAGCGCGAGCTGCGAGACGATGTCGGGCGGCGTCAGGACCGCGGCAACGATGAACGCAACGACGATGAAGTAGCTGCGAAAGCCCTTCAGCCGCTCGATGCTGACCAGGCCGATGCGCGCCAGCACGACGACCACGATCGGCACCTCGAAGGCGGCTCCGAAGGCGATGAACATCGTCATCACGAAGCTGAGATAGGCCTCGATGTCCGGCATCGCCGAGACGCTCTTGGGTGCGAAGGTCTGGATGAACGTGAAGACCTTGCCGAAGACGAAGAAGTAGCAGAAGGCGACGCCGGCGAAGAACAGAAGCGTGCTCGAGACGACGAGCGGCAGGACCAGCTTTTTCTCGTGCGCGTAGAGACCGGGCGCGACGAACGCCCAGACCTGGTAGAGAACGACGGGCAAGGCCATCATGAAGCCGGCCATCAGCGTGATCTTGAGCGGCACCAGGAACGGCGAGATGACGTTGGTGGCGATCAGCGTCCCGCCCTTGGGCAGGTGTGCGACCAGCGGCGCCGCCAGCAGGTCGTAGAGGCCCGCCGGCCCGGGCCAGATCGAGAGCAGGCCAAAGCAGATGCCGATGGCGATGAGAGCGCGGATCAGCCGGTCGCGCAGCTCGACGAGGTGGGTGACGAAAGGCTGCTCGGTGCCGGCGAGTTCGTCTTCGGGTCCCTTGCCTGGAACGCTCATCGGCTGGTCAAGCCGAAGCGCTCTGCTTCGGCGGCCGGAAGCGGGCGACGCGCGCTGCCCCGGACTGCGCCTTGCCGCGCACGCCGGTCTTCTGCTTGTACCAGTGCGGCAGCGCGCCGCGCTTGAGCCGCCAGTTCTTCTTCGGATGCCGATATTGCGGCGACAGCGTGAGGCCCAGGTGCGTACCGCCGTTCGCGGCAGTCGCCTCGGTCGCCGTCTGCCACGTCGAGCTGAAGTCCGACGCCGTTTGCTGCATTTCGGACGAGACGGTGCGCTCGACGTTGCGCGCGGCGTCCTCGAACTCGGTCTTCATCTTCTTCAGGTCTTCGAGCTCGATCGAGCGATTGACCTCGGCCTTGACGTCGGCCACGTAGCGCTGCGCCTTGCCGATCAGCGCGCCGACGGTGCGGGCGACGCGCGGCAGTTTCTCCGGGCCGATCACGATGAGCGCGACGGCACCGATGAGGGCGATCTTGTCGAAGCCGAAGTCGATCATGGCGAACGCGAGGTGCTCGCAGCGCTGGGGCGCCGCTCAGGCCGTCACGACTTGGTCTTCGCTTCCACGTCGACGGTGCCGGGATCGATCGTGCGGGCCGTGCCGACCTGCTGCGTCGGCGAGGCGGGATCGGCAGGCGATGCCGTGCCGTCGCGAACGCCGTCCTTGAAGCCCTTGACCGCGCCGCCGAGATCGCTGCCGATGTTCTTGAGCTTCTTGGTACCGAAGATCAAAACCACGACGAGCAGCACGATCAACCAATGCCAGATGCTCAAGCCACCCATGATGTCTCTCTCTCAACTGCGGACTGACAACGATTCTAGGTCAGCCCTTGGCCCACGGCCGCGGGCCGCCCATGACGTGCACATGGAGGTGCGGCACCTCCTGCATCCCGTCGCGCCCGGTGTTGACGAGCGTGCGAAAACCGTTCGTCACGCCGTTCTCGCGCATCAGCCGCGGCGCCAGCGCCAGGATGCGGCCGAGCATCGGCGTCTGGGTCTCCGTCACGTCGTAGAAGCTGGCGATGTGCTCTTTCGGGATGACGAGGACATGCACGGGCGCCCAGGGCGCGATGTCGAAGAAGGCGAGCAATTCCTCGTCTTCGTAGGCCTTCTTGCTCGGGATCTCGCCGGCGACGATCTTGCAGAAGATGCAGTTCGGATCACGATGCATGCCGGCGCCTCAGGCTGGCATCGGCGTGTTCGACCACAGGTTCATCCAGCCGCGGACGACGCGGTAGAGAAACCAGATCGAGATCAGGCCCCAGGCGATCCAGCCCGGCACGATCAGCAGGAGCCAGAGCGGCGCCGTCAACAGGTACAGCACGCCAGCCCAGATGACGCTGCGGATACGCCAGCTGAAATGCGACTCCTGCCAGCTGCCGCGGGCGTCATCGCGCTTGGCCAGGTCGATGATGAAGGCGATCAACAGCAGCAGCACGCTCGCCTGCGCGCCCGGCACCACGGCGCTCACCGCGACGATGGCGTGCAGGAAATAGCTCAGCTGGCCGATCGTCTTCAGCTGCTGCTGCTTCTGATCGAGCTCGATCACGTCGTTCATGGTTTCTCCTCTCTCGATTGCATCTTGCGGGCCGCGAATTCCTCCAGCCCCGACGTGCCCTCGCGCCGCTCCAGTTCGTGCAGCACATCGGCCGGCGTCAGGCCGTGCTGGGCCAGAGCGACGAGGGTATGGAACCACAGGTCGGCCACCTCGGCGACGATGCGCTCGCCGTCGCCGTCCTTGCAGGCCAACACAACCTCGGTCGCTTCCTCGCCGATCTTCTTCAGCACCGCGTCGGGCCCCTTGGAGAAGAGGCGGGCGACGTAGCTCGTCGCCGGGTCGCCGTCGCGGCGCGTCTCGATGACGCTGGCGAGCCGCGCCAGCGTGTCGTTGCCCGAAGCCGTGCTGTCGCCCATCTGCTGCCGTTTCTGCGCCGCGATCTGCCGCGCCGTCATCTGTAGATGCGCTCCGGGTCTTTCAAGACCGGCTCGACGCTGACCCAGGCGCCGTCGACGTAGCGCTGGTGAAAGCAGGCGTGCCGCCCGGTGTGGCAGGCGATCGAAGGCTCCCCCGGCGCGCTTCCGGTCTGCTCGACCTGGAGCAGGACCACATCGTTGTCGCAATCGAGACGGAGCTCGCGCACCTTCTGCACGTGGCCGCTCTCCTCGCCCTTGCGCCACAGGCGCTGTCGCGAACGACTCCAGTAGACCGCTTCGCCGAGCTCCGCGGTGCGCGCCAGCGACTCGCGATTCATGAAGGCGAACATCAGCACGTCGTTCGAGCCGACCTCCTGCGCGATCGCCGGAACGAGGCCGTCGGCGTCCCATTTCACATCGTCGAGCCAGCTCATCGGCTCAGTGTAGCGGCCGCCTCAAGGCTGGCAGGTCGCGCCGCGGAAGCCCCGCTCGGCGGCGAACCACTCGAGCACCGGCAGCGTCCCTGGCAGCACCGGCGACACCTCGACAGGCAGGGTCTGCCAGGCCATGGCCTGATGCTCGCGCATCTCGAACTCGCCCTGCCAGTCGCGCACCTTGCAGAAGTGCAGCCGCACGCGCGCGTGCGCATAGTCCACGAGCGTCACGTGCCACGGCTCGGCGGCGCCGATCGTGATGCCGATCTCCTCGTGCAATTCGCGTCGCAGCGCCGCCTCGACCGACTCGCCGGCCTCGAGCTTGCCGCCCGGAAATTCCCAGTAGCCCGCGTAGACCTTGCCGTCGGGACGGGAGGTCATGAGAAACCGGCCGTCGGCATCGATCAGGACGCCCACCGCGACGTCGACAGGACGGCGCGGCTCCGGGTCTTCGACGTCCGCCGGACGGCGCGGCTCCGGGCCTTCGACGTCCACCGGACGGCGCCGCTCCGACGCCGCGCCACTCACGCCTTCGCCCTGCCGGCGAAATCCTTCGCGAACTGAAAGGCGACCCGACCGGAGCGCGAACCGCGCTCGAGGGCCCAGACCAGCGCATCCTGCCGCGCGGCGGCGATCGCCTCGGCGGCGACGCCGAAGCCACGCAGCCACTGCGCGACGATCGCCAGGTACTCGTCCTGGCTGAACGGATAGAAGCTCACCCAGAGGCCGAAGCGCTCCGAGAGCGAGATCTTTTCCTCGACGACCTCGCCGGGATGGACCTCGCCGTCGTCGGTGTGCGTGTACGTGAGGTTTTCCTTCATGTACTCGGGCAGCAGATGGCGGCGATTGCTGGTCGCGTAGATCAGCACGTTGTCGGAGGTCTCGGCGACCGATCCGTCGAGGATCGACTTCAGCGCCTTGTAGCCGGGCTCGCCCTCGTCGAACGAGAGGTCGTCGCAGAAGACGACGAAGCGCTCGGGCCGCTCGGCGACGATGTCGACGATGTCGGGCAGGTCGACCAGATCGGCCTTGTCGACCTCGATCAGGCGCAGGCCGCGCGGTGCGAACTCGTTCAGGCAGGCCTTGATCAGCGAGCTCTTGCCGGTGCCGCGCGAGCCCGTCAACAGGACGTTGTTGGCGCCGCGGCCGGCCACGAACTGCTCGGTGTTGCGCAGCAGCTTTCGCTTCTGGTCCTCGACCTCGACCAGCGCCGAGAGGCGGATCGACGTGATATGGCGGACCGGCTCGAGCGCGCCCGAGCCGCCGCGCTTGCGATAGCGAAACGCCGTCGATGCACTCCAGTCGGGCGCGGCCAGCGGATGCGGCACGACCTTCTCGATGCGCGCGATCAAGGCATCGGCACGCTCGATGAGACGCTGCAGCGACAAGGGGTCGGACATGGCCGCGGCAGTGTAGTGGCGGTGCCGGCGCTACGCTGCGAAGCGCTCGGCCGCCACCGGCATGGCGGCGACGGTCGTGTCGGCGATGGCGTAGATGCGGTCGGCGGATGCCGGGCGGATCGGGTGGGCGCCGGTGAACGCGCCGAAGGCAGGCAGCACGCCGACGTCGTCGCCGAACCAGAAGCACGGCAGGCGCAGATGATCCCAGGCACGGCCGCCGATGCCGACGCAGGGATGAAGGTGACCGGCGAGCACGTAGCTGCCGGCGCTGCGCTTCGGGTGGTGGCAAAGGGCGAAGCCGTCCTGCAGGAGCGGCTCGTCGACGACGCGGATGCCGAGGCCGGCGGGCGGATCGCCGGCGCGATCGTCGTGGTTGCCGCGAACCAGATCGAGCTCGAGCGCGCGATGCGCTTCGCGCCACGCGGCCACGGCCGCCAGCGTCGCCGCCGCGTGGGCGCGCGCCGAATGAAGAAAGTCGCCGAGGAAAACGATGCGCCGGGCACCCGTGCTCGCGACCAGCGCGGTCAGGCCGGCCAGCGTCTCGCTGGTCGTGCCGCGCGGCACCGGCACGCCGAGGGCACGAAAGCTCACCGCCTTGCCGATGTGCGCATCGGCGACCAGCAGGGTCCGGCGGGCGGCGATGAAGGCCGCCCTCTCCGGCAACAAGGTGAGGGGCTGGCCGCCGGCCAGGATCGTCATCATCGCCCGTGCCTCAGCCCGCGAACAAGCGCAGCGCGACGTCGAGGTGCTCGGTGGGATGCTTGCGAAAGCCCGAGCGCGCGAATCGCTGCAGGCGGCCGATCGCGTACGCGGTCAGGACGGAGGCCTGCGCATTGGCGTCGACGGTCGGCGTGTTCGAGCCCGCGGCCTCCGCGTGGGCACGCAGGCTCTGCCGCAGCTGCGACTCGATGCGCTCGAAGAACTGGTTCATGCGCGCGAGCAGGCGCTCGTTCTCGAAGACCAGCGCATCGCCCACCATGACGCGTGTCATGCCCGGGTTCTTCTCGCCGAACTGGAGCAGCACCTGCATCACCTTGTGCACCTGCGCGGTGGCGTTCGGCTCGCGCTCGACGATCTGGCTGACGAGCGTGAAGACGCTTTGCTCGATGAA
>DAIMIM010000118.1:0-9121 GCA_036722755.1 Caldimonas sp.
CGCATCGCCGCCGGCATCGACGGGTCGAGCGGAAACGTCGTCGAGATCTGGCCGGCGCTGGCGCTCGACGGCCTGATCGACCGGATGATGGAGACGGCGGGCGCGATCGGTGTCGACAGCGGGCCGAGCCACATCGCCGTCGCTCTCGATCTGCCGCACGTGCAGATCTATAACCATCCGACCGCCTGGCGGACCGGGCCGCAGGCGCGCCACGGCCATCGCCACCAGTGCTCGATCGAGGCCGTGCCGACACCGGATGTCGACGCGGTCTGGGCGGCCTGGCAACAGGTCCGCGGCGCGGCGCCGACGTGAGCGGGCGGGTGGCGTCGACGCTGGCCCGCGCCAGCTATTCGCTGCTGCTGCGCGTCGGTTTGCCGCTCTATCTGCTGCGCGTGCTCTGGCGCGGACGGCGCGAGCCCCTCTACGCGACCTCGCTCGGCGAGCGCGTCGGGCTCTACGGCGCCGGTGCCGGCGCGGCGCCGACACGGCCGGTCTGGTTGCACGCCGTGTCGCTGGGCGAGACGCTTGCGGCCGCGCCGCTCGTCGATGCGCTGCGTCGCGCCTTGCCCGGGCGATCGCTGCTGCTCACGCACGGGACCGCGACCGGTCGCGCCGCTGGGCAATTGCTTCTCTCGCCTGGCGATGCGCAGGTCTGGCTGCCGTTCGACACGCCGGGCGCGGTGGCACGCTTTCTGGGTCGTTTTGATCCGCTCGTCGGCGTGCTGATGGAGACCGAGATCTGGCCGAACCTCCTGGATGTCGCGCACCGGCGCGGCTTGCCGGTCGTGCTCGCCAACGCACGCATGAGCGAGCGAAGCCGCCGTCGCGGCCGTCGCGTCGATGCCTTGCTGCGGCCAGCGTTCGCGAGCCTGGCCGTCACGCTCGCCCAGACCGAGGCCGACGCGGAGCGACTTCGCGAGGCGGGCGCGGCGAACGTGCATGTCGAAGGCAACGTGAAGTTCGACCGCACGCCGGATGCCGGACTGGTCGAGCGCGGCCGCCACTGGCGCGACGCTGCCGGCGCGCGCCCGGTCGTGCTCGCCACCCTGACCCGCGACGGCGAAGAGGCGCTCTTGCTGCAGGCGTGGCGCACGCTGCCCGAGCCGCGGCCGTTGCTCGTCATCGTGCCGCGGCATCCGCAGCGCTTCGAGGCGGTTGCCGAGCTGATCGAGGCCTCGGGATTCGTGCTGTCACGGCGCAGCCGCTGGGGCGACGCGCCCGACGCGTCGGCGGCGTCGGCCGACGTCTGGCTGGGCGACTCCATGATGGAGATGGCCGCCTACTACGGGCTCGCCGACGTGGCGTTGCTCGGCGGCAGTTTCGCGCCGCTCGGCGGCCAGAACCTGATCGAGGCGGCCGCCTGCGGCTGTCCGATCGTGATGGGTCCGCACACCTTCAACTTCACCGAGGCGGCGATGCTCGCGATCGCGGCGGGCGCGGCGCTGCGCATGGCATCGATGGCCGAAGGCGTCGCCGCCGCCGTCTCGCTGGCGAACGCGCCGGACGAGCGGCGCCGTCGCGCCGAGGCGGCGCTCGCCTTCGCGGCGGCCCATCGCGGCGCGGCGACGCGAACTTCGGCCCGGATCGTCGCCTTGCTCGAGCGGCGGCCAGGAGTCGGGTAGGCTGGGCCGCAGGCGCTCAACGCGACGGCAGCGGCAGCCGGAGCGCACGGCTCAACGGGCGAGCAGCCGATCGACGGCGAGGATGTCGCTCGGCGTGAGCTGGCCGGCCGCCTGGCGCAGCCGCAACGTGCCGAGCAGCACGTCGTAGCGGGCGCGGGCCAGATCACGGCGGGTCTGGTAGAGCTGGCTCTGCGCGTTGAGCACGTCGACATTGACGCGGATGCCGACCCGGTAGCCGAGCTGTGTCGCTTCGAGCGCCAGCTGGCTCGACCCTTCGGCCGCCTCCAGCGCCTTCACCTGCGCCGCGCCCGAGAGCAGCGTGTAGTAGGCCTGCCGCGTCGCCTGGGTGACGCCGCGCCGCGCCGCGTCGAGATCGTTGCGCGAGCGCTCTTCGAGCGCGAGCGTCTCCTTGATCCGGTTCTGGATCAGGCCGCCGGTGAAGATCGGCATGTTGATCTGCACGCCGACGCTGGTGCCGGAGTTGTAGCCGGTGAAGCCGGCGGCGATCGTGCCGCGCCCGCCGTTGACGGAAGCGACCGCATCGATGGTCGGCAGCGCCTGCGCGCGGGCCTTCTCGGTCTCGAGCTGGGCGATGTCGTAGGCGGCCAGGGCGCGCCGTACGGCGGGATGCGACTCGGCGGCGCGGCTGACGTATTCGTCGACAGGCACCGTCGGCACCGGCAGCACGACCGGCACGGCGAGGTCCTTCGGCGCGACGTTGTCGGCGCCGACCAGTTGGTCGAGGGCGATCCGCTTCGTGACGAGATCATTGTCGGCGGCGATCTCCTGCGCCGTCGCCAGGTCGAAGCGTGCCTGGGCCTCGCGGGTGTCGGTGATCGTCGCCGTCCCGACCTCGAAGTTGCGCTTCGCCGACGCGAGCTGCTCGGCGATCGCCACCTTGTTGGCGCGCGTCGTCGTCAGCGTGTCCTGGGCGCCGAGGACGTCGAAGTAGGCCTGGCTGAGGCGCAGCATCAGATCCTGCTCGGCGGCGTCGAGATCGGCCAGCGACGATTCGAGCGAGCGCTCCGACTGCGCGATCGTCGCCCGGTTGCCCTGGTTGAAGAGCGGTTGGCGGCCGTTGATCGCGGCGCCGTAGGTGTTGCTGTTGAACTCCTCGGTGAGCGGTTCCTTGTTCGACGTCCGCGCGCCACTGCCGGAGAGGCTGACGTTCGGCCGCATCAGCGCCCGCGCCTGCTCGATCCGGTACGGCGCCGAGTCGTAGAGGGCCCGGGCCGACAGATAGGTGGCGTCGTACGCATGCGCGGCCTCGTAGAGCTCGAGCAGCGACTGCGCCCGCGCGGCGGACGGAGCGAGCGCCGCGACGACGGTGACGGCGGCGATCAGCAGCCGGGGTAGGAAGCGCTCGAACGGCATGGTCATTCCCTGAAGATTCTTTTCTTGGTCGCGCGAGGCATTGGCTGGCGGCGAGAGGTCGCCGGCACCGAATGCCGCCGGCGAGGTTATAGACGGACTCGGGGCCACTTTGCGCCGCAAATGCGACGACCTGCGCGCCGGAGGCGCCGTGTTGCCGGATACGGACGATGGGCTGCGTCCGCGTCGATCAGAAGACGAACCGGCTCGGCTCGCCGAAGCCGGAGAGCCGCGGCGCGACCGCGTCGAACAGTTCGACAGTCGCGAAGCCGGTGTCGCCACCCGCCGGCGACCCGGGCGACGCACTGGAGGGGCCGCGGGTGAGCAGCACGGCGCGCATGACCGGCAGCTGGCCGACGATGGCCGTCAGCCGGCCGCCGGGCTTCAACTGGCTCAGCAGGGCGCGCGGAATCTCGGCGACCGAGCCCGACAGCACGATCACGTCGAACGGCCCGTCGACGGGCGGCGCCTGCGACGCGTCGGTCTCGAGCACGGTGACGTTGCCGACCCAGGCGCGACGCAGGTTGTCGGCGGCGAAACGGGCCAGCGCCGGATCGATCTCGAGCGTCGTCACGTGCTGCGCCTTGTGCGCCAGCAAGGCCGCCATATAGCCCGAGCCGGCTCCCACCTCGAGCACGCGCTCGTGCCGCTGCACGGCAAGTTCCTGGAGCACGCGGGCCTCGACCTTCGGCGCCAGCATGCTCTGGCCGTTCGGCAGCGGCACCTCGGTGTCGACGAACGCCATCGAGCGGTAGGCGAGAGGGACGAAGTCTTCCCGCTTGACCACCGCGAGCAGCGACAGGACGCTGTCGTCGAGCACTTCCCAGGTGCGGATCTGCTGCTCGATCATGTTGAAACGTGCTTGCTCGATGTTCATGGGGGTCACTGCGACATTCTTGGCAAAACCGGCAGGATAGCGTCGCCGCGGCGGCAGGGATGCACCCATCGCCGTCACGCCGCGAAACGCGTGCCATGATGCTCGCTGGCAGAGGAGGTCCGCGCCCGGTGAAGCCCACGCTTCCGTTCTTTCATCCGTATCGCCACGATTTCGTCCGCACCGGCGTCGCCGTGCCGCGCATCCGCGTCGCCGATCCGGCGTTCAACGCCGCCGAATCGGTGGCCATGCTCGAGCAGGCGGCGGGCGAGGGCGTCTCCATCGTCGCCTTTCCCGAGCTCGGCCTTTCGGCCTACACCTGCGACGACCTGTTCCACCAGCGCGCGCTGCTCGACGCCTGCGAGAGCGCGCTCGGCGTCGTCGCCGAGGCGACGGCGCGCCTGCCGCTGCTCGCCGTCGTCGGCATGCCGCTGTGCGTTGACGACCGGCTGTTCAATTGCGCCGTGGTGCTCTGCGGCGGGCAGGTGCTCGGCGTCGCACCGAAGACCTACCTGCCCAACTACGGCGAGTTCTACGAAGGTCGCCAGTTCAGCGGTGCCGACAACGCCGTCTCGCGCGACGTGGTCCTTCTGGGCTTGCGCGTGCCCTTCGGCAACGATCTGATCTTCCAGGCGGAGAACATGCCGCTGCTGCGCCTGCATGTGGAGATCTGCGAAGACCTCTGGGTGCCGATCCCGCCCTCGAGCCTCGCGGCGCTGGCAGGCGCGACGGTGCTCGTCAACCTCTCGGCATCGAACATCACCATCGGCAAGGCCGACTACCGCCATCAGCTGGTGGGCCAGCAGTCGGCGCGTTGCCTGGCCGCCTATCTCTACACCTCGGCGGGCGTCGGCGAATCGACCACCGACATGGCCTGGGACGGTCAGGCGCTCATCTACGAGAGCGGCGAGTTGCTCGCGCAGTCGGAGCGCTTCGTCAACGGCTCGCACCTGCTGAGCGCCGATGTCGACCTCGAGCGTGTCTCGCGCGAGCGGATGCGGCAGAACACGTTCGGCCAATCGGTGGCGCGGCACAAGCCGCTGCTCGAAGGCTTTCGCACGATCGGCTTCGAGCTGCCGATCGACGATCTGCCGGTGAGCGCGCTGCGCCGCCGCGTCGACCGCTTTCCCTACGTCCCTGCCGATGCGGCGACGCGGGATGCGCGCTGTGCCGAGGTCTACAGCATCCAGGTGTCGGCACTGGTGCAGCGGCTTTCGGCCACCGGCATTCAGAAGGTCGTGCTCGGCGTCTCCGGCGGCCTCGATTCGACGCACGCGCTGCTCGTCTGCGCGCGCGCCATGGAGTTGCTCGGCCTGCCCCACGAGAACATCCTCGCCTACACGATGCCGGGCTTCGCGACGAGTGCGCGCACCCTGGACCAGGCGCGCCGTCTGATGCAGTCGATCGGCTGCAGCGCGCACGAGATCGACATCCGGCCCAGCTGCGAGCAGATGCTCGCCGACCTGCACCATCCGTACGCGGCCGGCAAGCCGGTCTATGACGTGACCTTCGAGAACGTGCAGGCCGGCGAGCGCACCAGCCACCTGTTTCGCCTCGCCAACCTGCATGGAGGGGTCGTCGTCGGCACCGGCGACCTGAGCGAGCTCGCGCTCGGTTGGAGCACCTACGGCGTCGGCGACCACATGTCGCACTACAACGTCAATGCCAGCGTACCGAAGACGCTGATCAAGCACCTCGTGCGCTGGGTCGCCGAGACCGGCGTGCTGCCGGGCGCCAGCGCCGTGCTGCGCGACATCCTGGCGACCGAGGTCAGTCCGGAGCTGGTTCCCGGCGCTTCGGACGGCACGCCGGCGCAGAGCTCGGAGGCCGCTGTCGGCCCGTACGAGCTGCAGGATTTCCATCTCTACCAGGTGCTGCGTCACGGCTTCGCGCCGAGCAAGGTGGCCTTTCTCGCCTGGACGGCATGGCACGACGTTGCGCTCGGCAACTGGCCGGACGGACCGGACGTCGAGCGGCGCGCCTACTCGCTCGCCGAGATCAAAGCGCATCTGCGCACCTTCCTGTACCGCTTCTTCCAGACCAGCCAGTTCAAGCGATCCTGCGCGCCGAACGCGCCGAAGGTCGGCTCGGGCGGCTCGCTTTCGCCACGCGGCGACTGGCGTGCACCGAGCGATTCCGAGGCCACCGTCTGGCTGGCCGAGCTCGACTCCGTTCCCGAGCAGTGAAGGGTCGCCGGATCGCGGTGGCGGCGCTCGGCGGCGCCGTGCTCGCGCTGGTCGGCGCGGTACCGGGCTGTGCTTCGCTGCTGGGGTCGCGCACGATCGACGTGTCGCAGGTCCGGCTGCAGGAGTTGGTCGAGAAACGTTTTCCGGTCAGCAAGCGCGTCTTCGATGGACTCGAGGTGACGCTCGATTCGCCGCGGCTGACCCTCGAGCCAGAGACAAACCGCATCGACGTCGAGGTTGCGCTCCGTGCCGGCAATGACGGCGTGGTGCGCACGACGATCGCGGGGAGCCTTCTCGTCAGCCAGAGCCTGCGCTACGAGCCGAGCGACAACACGATCCGCCTCGTCGATGTGCGCGTCGAGCGTTTCGCGATCGACGGCCTGTCGGCGCGCTGGCAGCGCCAGATCGACCGGCTCGGCAAGCCGCTCGCCAGGGCGCTGCTCGAGGGCGAGGTGCTCTATGCGCTGCGGCCGAGAGACATCGCCGGCTTCGAAGGCCGCGGTGTGAGGCCGGCCGATCTGCGCGTGACGGCGAACGGTCTGTCGATCACGCTGGTGCCGATCGGCCACTGAGCGCGCCGCTGGCGCCGCGCCGGCCACGCGTCGCTACCATTGCCGGCTTTGCCCGCCGGAGAACGCATTGGATTTTCTGCTGCTTGCCAAAGCGGCCCTCATGGGCATCGTCGAAGGGCTGACCGAGTTCTTGCCCGTCTCGAGTACCGGGCACCTCATCCTCGCCGGTTCCCTGCTCGGCTTCACCGACGCGACCGTCAGGTCGGCGAAGCTGTTCGAGATCGTGATTCAGGCCGGCGCGATCTGCGCCGTCGTGCTCGTGTACTGGCAACGGGTCCGCGAGACGCTGCACGGCCTGCGCACCGGCGATGCGACGCAGCGGCGCTTCGCGTTGAACGTGTTGATCGGTTTTCTCCCAGCGGCAATTCTCGGCGTGCTGTTCAACAGCGCCATCAAGGCCCATTTCTTCACGCCCCTGGTCGTCGCCACGACCTTCATCCTCGGGGCGTTCGTGATCCTGTGGGCCGAGCGGCGCCCGACCAGCGTCGTGCACATCCACACGGTCGACGAGATGACGCCGCTGGATGCGCTCAAGGTGGGGCTGGCGCAGAGCCTGGCGCTGGTGCCCGGGACGAGCCGGTCAGGCGCCACCATCATCGGTGGCATGCTGTTCGGCCTGAGCCGCAAGGCGGCGACCGACTTCAGTTTTTTCCTGGCGATTCCGACCCTCATCGGCGCCAGCGTCTACAGCCTCTGGAAGGACCGCGCCAGCCTCGGCGCCGCCGACGTGCCGCTGCTCGTCGTCGGCACCGTCGTCTCGTTCGTGGTCGCGCTGGTGGTCGTGCGTTGGTTGCTGCGCTACATCTCGACCCACACGTTCACGCCGTTCGCGTGGTACCGCATCGCCTTCGGCATCGTCGTTCTGGCGACCTGGCAATTCGGCTGGGTCGACTGGCGCGGCTGACGCGCCGGTCGCGAAACGCGACCGGGATCGGCCCTCAGACGTCGCGCTTGCGAAAGACCAGGTCGCGGACGCCATGTCCGCGGACCAGCCCGCGCTGCTCGAACTTGGTGAGCGGCCGATGGGCCGGTCGTTCGGCGAAGCCGGCACCGGTGTTGGCAAGCGCAGGCTCTGAAGACAGGACCGCGAGCATCTGCTCTGCATAGGGCTCCCAGTCGGTCGCGCAGTGGAGCAGGCCGCCCGGCGCCAGACGGGTGGCAAGCAGATGCACGAACGGCTGCTGAAGGAGGCGTCGCTTGTTGTGCCGCTTTTTCGGCCATGGATCGGGAAAGAAGACATGGACCGCGGCGAGCGACGCTGGCGCGATCATGGACTCAAGCACCTCGACGGCGTCATGCGAGACGATGCGCACATTGCCCAGAGACCGTTGACCGATCAGGCGCAGCAATGCGCCGACTCCGGGCGGATGGACCTCGATGCCGAGGTAGTCGGTCTGCGGATCGGCCTCGGCCATGGCGGCCGTCGCCACGCCCATGCCGAAGCCGATCTCGACGACGAGCGGCGCGCGTCGTCCGAACGCGCCCTGCTGGTCGAGGAGCTGCGCGGCGAAGGGCAGCACGAATGCCGGTCCGAGCTCCGCGAGAGCGCGTGCCTGACCCGGGCCCATGCGCCCGTTGCGGACGACGAAGCTGCGCAGCCGCCAGTCGCCGGCGCGTTGCGAATCGGCCGGCGCGGCTTGCGCCGGGTCGCGCGGGAGGCTGTCGGATGCCTGGCTGGAGTTCAAGTCACGACCTTCGGAATTCACGGCTTCTGGCGCGAGCGCGCGGCGAAGTCTGACACGCCGACGCCGCCCGACGCCGCACCATCGAGGAACTGCCAAGTCTCGACGGCAGCCGTTCCTGAAACTCCGCCACAGAGGCCACCATGCTCAAAAGACAACTACTCGCGTCGCTCGGTCTTGCCGTCGCGCTCGCCGCCTGTTCGACGACCAACCCGAATGTCACCAACGGCGACGCGTCGAAGCGCGCGACCATCGATGCGAATGTCAGCGGTGCGCTGGCCAAGCTCTATGCGCAGGATGCCGGCGCGCGCGAGCTCGTGCAAAAAGCCAAGGGCGTGCTGGTGTTCCCGTCGGTCGTGTCGGCCGGCTTTGTCGTCGGCGGCTCCTACGGGCAAGGCTCGCTGACGGTGCGCGGCCACAACGACGGTTACTACAGCACGACCGCCGCCTCGGTCGGCCTGCTCGCCGGCGCCGACTCGAAGGCCATCTTCATTCTCTTCATGAACGACCAGGCGCTCGACAAGTTCCGCGTCAGCAACGGCTGGACGGCAGGTGCCGATGCATCGGTGTCGCTCATCAAGGCAGGTGCGAACGCCGGTGTCGACACGCAGACCGCGCAGGCACCGGTGATCGGCTACGTGCTGACCAATGGCGGCCTGATGGCCAACCTCAGCATCGACGGCACGAAGATCAAGCGGCTCGAGATCTGACCGCCGGCCGCCGAACAGTCACCGGCTCGGGGTGCGCCGCTAAACTAGGCGCCGCCGAGCGGGTGTAGTTCAATGGCAGAACGGCAGCTTCCCAAGCTTCATAC
>DAIMIM010000119.1:0-9116 GCA_036722755.1 Caldimonas sp.
GGTCGCTCGATTCAGCCCCGCAAAGCTGTCGCTCAGCGGTGTGAAGCCGAAGTTCGGATGCGCGCCCCTTCTTCTCTTGTGTCCAGTCACAGTCGGGGCTGACAATCGGGCCCCACTTCAATGGGGAAGAACGGTGCAACCATGGAAGAGTTGACGGTGAAGAGCGGAGGTTACGACTTTGGTGCGGCCCACGCCGCGCTTAGCCGGTACGTGGATGGGAACATCCTCGCCGGAGTCTCCTCGGCGGTGCTGGTGGGCAGAGATCTGGTGGACCTGCACTGTGTTGGGTGGGCTGACAAGGAGGCGCAGACGCCCTTGCGCGTGGACCACATCTTCCGCGTGTTTTCCAACACGAAGCTGATCACGTCCTGCGCCGCGCTGCGCCTCTTCGAGGAGGGCATATTCAAGCTGGACGACCCAATTGAGAAGTACATACCCCAGCTCGCGAATCGCCGCGTCCTGCGGCCTAACGCGACAGCGTTGGACGACACTGAACCGGCCAAGCGTCCGATCACGATTCGACACCTGATGAGCCACAGTTCTGGGCTGAGCTATGGCGTCTTTGACCCCGGCACAACGATCTTCAAGGCCTACAACGAACGGAAGGTCCTGAATCCGGGCGCAACACTGGCGGAAATGATCGACGTGCTGAGCGAGCTGCCCCTAGTCTTTCATCCCGGAACTTCGTGGGAGTATTCGGTGGCCAGCGACGTCATTGCACGGCTCATCGAGGTTGTTAGCGGTCAGCGGTTCGACAGCTTCATCCAAGCACGAATACTTGATCCGCTTGGCATGGTGGACACTGGCTTCGTTGTGCCAGAGCAGAGCCGCCCTCGGTTGGTTGCCTATTACGCCGGTGCTGATTCCATGAATCCTTTGCTGCCGGGACTGACCCGCACGGATGACGCGCCCTATCCGGGGGCGTATCTCCGCCCAGTCCCGAGACTCAGTGGCGGCGGCGGTCTGGTCTCGACTCTGCCAGACATGCTGGCGCTGGTGCGAAGTCTTCTTCCAGGCGGGCAAATGCTGCTCAAGCCGGACACGGTCGAGCTGATGATGACCAACCAACTGCCGGATGGCATGTGGCTTCGCTTCCCCGGATTTGGAGAACTCCCGGGCAAGGGATTCGGCCTGGCTGGTGGGTTGATCGTAGAGCCGTCATCGCTCGATCATGAAGCTTCAGTGGGGGAACTCTATTGGGCCGGCGTGGCGGGGACGCAATGGTGGATCTCACCGAGGGCGAACACAGCCGGCTTACTGATGACGCAACGTCAAATGGCGTTCGCGCACCCGTTCGTGTTCGAGTTCAAGAAGCTGGCGTATCAGGCGGTGAATCGCGCACGTTGACTTCAGGCCTTCAGTCCTGGAACTCGCCGGTCGCCGCGCCCTTCAGCGCTCCCGCGCTGCCAACCTCATGGTGCACGCCGCATGGCGACCACGTCGCGGTTCCTTAGGCGGATCGGCGGCAGGAGACGAGCGCGCCTGAGCCGGCCGGTCAACAGAACCCGTTTCATGTGCGCCAGGCGTCCGTCGAGACGGGTGCCTATCGCAAGAACGCGTGAGCGGCCGGGCCTGGTGGCGCGCGGCTACTTCGTCGCCGCCTTCGGGTACAGCGCCACGCCCTTCGACAGCAGGGCGACGGCCTTGTTGTAGTCCTCGAGCGCCGGTGCACCGTAAGCCATCATGTCGGGCACGTGGTTGGGCTTGCAGCGTTGCCGGAAGCCCTCGGCGCTCTCGTAGAGCGCCTTGGCCTGACCGAACAGCACGTCGGCCTGCTTCTTGTAGTTCTTCTCGGCCAGGTCTTCGAGCTGCTTCGAGAGGGCCAGCACGCGCTGGCGCGCGGCCGGAAGCTTCTGCTGGAACTCGCGCAATTGTTTGATGGAATCGTCCATCCCTTCGCGAAAGCCCTTGTTCGCGGCCGCTTCGTCTTCCACCTGTTGCTTGGTCGGCTTGCGCTTGTCGGCCGTTTCGGGCTTGGCTTCTTTGGCCTTGCCGGGGGCGCCCTTCACGGCCTTCTCGAAGCGTTCGCGGTCGGGCTTGTACTGCCAGTAGATCTCCTTGCCGAAGCCGTTCTGCTGGGCGAGCGACGCCATGTCGTCGTATTTCGGCGTCCACAGGGTATGCAGGTCGCGCAGCTGCTTGATGAGCTTGGCGATGGGAATGGCCTGGCCCACCTCGTTGTTGAACTTCACGAGCTTGTCGAAGCATTCGGTCTCGGTGTACTTGTAGCCCGTGCACACGCGCAGCAGCTCGTTGTATTGCTCCACGAGCTCGGGCTTGGTGAGCTCGTCTTCCTGGCGCCCGGCGAGCACGCGCAGCTTGGCGCGGATCTTCTCCTTGCGGTTGTTGATCGCGCCCAGCATCTCCGCCTTCACGGCCGGCTGCTGGAACACCGCGCTGTCGAGCGGCCGGTAGAGCGTCTCGAGACGGGTCAGCAGCTCGGCGCCCTTGTCGGCGGCCTTCTTGGCGCCATCGGGCTCCTTGGCCAGCGCATCGAGCGTGGTTTCCGACTCTTTTATGACGAGCGCGTTGTACTCGGGCTCGAGCTTGCCCAGCCCTTCGGGGAACTCGGAGCGCGACCCCCGCGACAGGTCGCCCGATGCGCGCAGCGCCAGGGTCACGATCTCCTTGCGGCCGACGCTGTCCTTGCCCACGAACTTGGCCAGCTCAGCGGCCACTGCACCGGGGGAGCCGTTGGCGCCGCGGATCGCCTGGCCGGCGGCGCGCCAGTCGTCGCGGGCATGCTGCTTGTTGCACGCGTTCATCCACCGTCCGAGGCTCTTCTCGCAGGCCACGCCGCCCAGGAACTGCAGGTCGGAATTGCTCAGCGCGAACTTCTCGACGTTGCTGCTGTCAGTGTCGGCCGGGGCGCCGGTCGCCTTGGCGATGGCGCCCTTCTTCGGGCCCTTGCCGGTCACCGAGTCGTAGAGCTTGAGCATGTCGGTGCCGGTGTTGGTCTTGCCGACGTCGAGCGTCGCGTGCTCGCTGTCGGTGATCTCGGCGACCGCCTTTTCCTTGTCGGCATCGCCGATCGTGTGCGAGCCGATCCCGATCGTCATGCCGCCCTCGTTCGAGCCCGTGACCACGCGCTTGATCGGCTTGCCGCCCTTGTCATAGGTGGTCTGGTCGTCGATGCCGTGGCCGAACGCGACGGCCACCTTTCCGGTGCCGATGCCGATCGATGCGCCGGTCGTGTCGGCGCTGCCCGTGCCCTTGGTGTGCTCCTGCACCGCAGCCGGATACTTCTTCGCGAAGGCGTCGAGGTCCTGCTGGCTCTTGCAGGCTTGCAAGGCCTTCTGCATCTCGGCGGCGTTGGCCGCCTTCGGGTCGATCGAGATCTTGTAGCCGTTCGACGTGGTGTTGGTGTGCGAGGCGCCGAAGCCGCCCTCCACCACGCCCACGTTGATCTTCGCGGCGCCCGAGAGCTTTTCCGAGTCGGCCTGCGAGGTGTCGTAGGTGAGCGTGCCGTCCTTTTCCTTCGTGACTTTGGTCGATGCCTCGCGGCCCACTTCGTAGCCGCCTTCGAGGCCGATGTTCTCCACGCCGGCGTTGACCGTGCCGCCGGCCCTTTTCTTCGTGCCGGTCTCGACCGATTCACCGGCCTTCATCTTGGCCAGCTCGTCTGGGCTCATGGCGTTGCCGGTGGCCGCGAGGTAGAACTCGCGCGCCGCATCCCAGCTCTTCGAGACGCCCAGGCGAATGACGGCGAACTCCTGCTTCGTGTTGCTGCCACCGCCGCCCGCCGCTTCCTTCAGGCCGGCGACGTAGCCCGCCGCCTCGGCCTCGCTCAGCACATAGTGGCGGGTCAGGTTCACCGACACCGAGCCGCTCACGCCGGCGCCAACGGTCTTCGTGCCCTTTTCCTTCATGTCGTCGGGCTTCTGCTCGCCCGCGCCCTTCTTCAACGACAGCGACGCGCTCACGCCGAGGTCGATCGAGATCGACAGGTCGTAGCTGGGCGGCGTGGTCTCGAGCGCCTTCACGTTGCACTTCACGTTCTGCGTCAGCCCGGCCACCGCGCCCGTCGTCAGGCCGTCCTTGCCCTTGCGCTCGAACGCCTTCTCGCGCTCGCCATAGGCGCCGATGCCGTCCTTGTCGGACGTGATGCCGGCCTTGTTCGTGGTCGTGGTCTTCTGCTCGTTGCCGCCCGCGTCGGTGGTCGTGGTGGCGCGCACGGTCTTGGCGCCGGCCTTCCCGTCGCCGCGCTCGACGCCCGTCGACGCGTTCTTCGCCGTGCTCGTGCCGTCGATGCCCGTCACCTTCGTGTCGGTGGTGTGCGCGGCGCCGCCGAGGCCCACGGTCGTCATCGACTTCTTCTCGCTGCCGCTCTTCTGCGTCACCGGCTCGCCGTTCGCGCCGGTCACCTCGCGCTCGCGGTCGACTCTCGCGCTCTTCTCGTGCGTGAGCCCGCCGAGGCCCAGGGTCGTCTTCTTCTCGACCTTGCTGTTGGTGACGTTGCCGCCTTCGACCACGTTGTTCGTCGTCGTGGTGCCGTGCGATGCGCCGTCGAGCCCGACCTTCGTCGTGGTCTCGGAGGTGCGCGTCGTCGCGTTGCCGTCGGCATACGACGTGGTCGTGGTCGTCGTCTTCTGGTTGAGCGGCTTCTTCTCCAGCGGATCGTCGTGGCGGTCGACCTCGTTGGTCTTGGCCGTTCCCACCGGCGCCTTGATGCGCGAGAGGATGGCGTTGCAGGTAGCGGCATCGACGCCGGCGTTGTCGAGTGCCCTGCGATCGGCGTCGATGGCCAGCAGATCGCCCTGCAGCGAGCGCAGGCTTTTTTCGAGCACGGCCTTGCGCGCCGTGAGCGTCGCCTTCTGCTCGCCGGTCGCCTGGGCGAGCGCGGCTTCGAGCCGTGGCTGGCCGGCCAGCAGCTTGTCGTATGCGCTGCGCACGGTCTGCTCGCGCGCATCGAGCAGGGGCCGCAGTTCCTTCGCAGCCACCACGGCGTTGGCGTTTTGCACCGGCACGGCCCTGGCCTGTCCGTTCCTCACCTCGGCGCCCTGGGTCGCGGTGACGCTCATGACCGGCATGGGCTTGATGGGTGGCAAGCCCAGCTTCTCGAGAAGACTCATGTAACGCCTCGCAACGCAATCGGGCACTCGCCCCTTCAGGCAAGGAACTTACATCAGAGGGACCGAAAATATTCCGACACCCGGGCGACGGCGGCAATGATGACGTACTCCATTCGGTCGCGCAACGAAAGCGATATACGGTCGACCGGGTCGAATCGGCCGATTAACTTTCGCTTGCTCCCCATGCAAACCGGAAGAGAAGTTGCCCGCAAGCCGTCAGTTACCAACGACCATTGATGGCCGGGAGCGTGAGGCCGACGTGGCTCCAGGGAGCTGCCGCTCACCGGCTGACTGCGGATCTCGGCTCCAGACTAGCTCCCGCCATTCCAGTTTGGCGCCTCAATGACAGCTGGCGTTGAAACCGGACGTTGACACTTCGCCGTCTCGACTGTCCGCGCTACTTCTGAACCGGTCCCTCACCGGCAAATCGAATGGAGGACGACCGTTGCCGCCACGAACACGGCCGCCAAGGGCCGCTCTCGTAGGCTCCGAACTGGAACTCGCGACCCAAAGGCGTCCCAGGCGACGGCCACAGAGACGCCGAAAAGCCGACCTTCGCGATGCGCGCGTGAATGAGGATGGGCAGCCATACCCCGTAGGCACGGAGAGATCCTGCTGCCGGTGACAGCCAGGCACAGAAGGCGGCGGCATCAAGGGGACACAATCCGCCAGTTTCTGGTGCGACGAACTGCCATCGGCAGGGCTGGTTAGCCCAGCGCGCCGCAGTTGATCGCGCCGGCCGAGCGATGGTGTGGGGTTGCCGAAAGGACACGTGGCCTCCTGGTTCAATGACTTGTCGATTCGGAGCCGGGCCGTCCTGTTCGGGCTACTGATGCTGGTGCCGGTCCTGGCGATCCTGCTCTGGCTGCTCGCCGCTGATGTGCGTCATGCGCGCAATTCCGCGAACGAGAAGGTGCAAATCCTGGCCGCGGGGACGGCCACGGATTTGCGACGCATGCTGGACCAGTCGGAAACCATCCTGAGGCGGCTCGCCCAAAGGCCTCAGGTCCGGGCCCTGGACCCGCAGAAGTGCGATACCACGGTCGCCGAGTTCGTGCCACTGAACCCGGGGTATCTGACCGTCGACGTGCGTGACGCCCGTGGCAACCTCGTCTGCTCATTCCTGTCAAACCTGGCACGGCCGATGACGCCGGGCGAGTCGCACTGGTTCGACGCGGCCCTGCGCAGCGGCAAGTTCATGGCCAGCGACGTCGTGGTCGGCCCCAGAACGGGCAAGAGAATCGTTGCGCTGAGCTATCCCATTCTTGACGGCAACGGCTCGCAGAGCGGCCTCATCGTCATGGCTCTGGATCTGCTGGCGCTAAACAAGCAGTTGCTGGCCGGGACGCCGGCGAACGCGCTCCTCACTGTCGTCGATCGGTCCAGGGCAGTGGTGCTTCGATCGACGGAGCCCGAGACCTACATCGGCACGCGACCCCGCGTCGACGCTCCAAATCCATCCGCGGCCGGACGCGAAGGTACCCTCGAAGCCAACGGCAGAGACGGCGTGCTGCGGCTCTTTGCATATGTCACCGTGCCGATCCTCGAGTGGAAGGTCTTCGCCAGTCTCCCTCGAGCCGAGGTCCTCGCGGACTACGAGTCGGCGGTCAAGAAAGCCATCGCGATCGGGATCGGCGCCCTGCTGCTTGCTGTCGCGATGGCCTGGCACCTGAGCGCGGCCATCGCCGGCCCGATCTCGAAGTTGAGGAGGACCGCTGCGCGGATTGCCGCGGGCGAGGAGAACCTGCGGGCCGACGTCAGCGGCCCACCCGATATCCGCTCGCTGGCCCTGCAGTTCAACCAGATGCTGGAATCCGAGGCCAACAGCAAGGCACGGCTGCGCGGGATCTTCGAATCGGCGGCGGACGCAATCCTCACGGCGGACGACACGCAGACCATCGTGGCAGTTAATCCGGCCGCCGCCGAGATGTTCCGGTGCTCGCAGGACGACATGGTCGGCTCACCGCTGGAGCGGTTCATCCCCGAGCGCTTTCGCGCGCGGCATCGGCACGACGTGCACGACTTTGGCGAAGGCGCGGTCAGCCCGCGCCACATGGGACGGACGCGTGACGTGACGGGCCTGCGCAGCGACGTCGAGGAGTTTCCGATCGATGTCTCGATCTCGCACCTGAACTCGGACGGCAAGCCGCTGTACACGGCGATCCTGCGCGACATCACCGAGCGCCGACACGCCGAGGTCGTGCTGCGCGAGAGTGAAGCGCGCCTGCGGAATCTGTTGACCATGCTGCCCGACGCTGTGTTCGTCAACAGCGGCAATCGCATCAGTTTCGTCAACGAGTCCGCACAGCACCTTCTAGGTGCCGATGAAGCCGCCTTGCTTGGGCGTTCACCGCTTGAGTTTGTTCATCCCGATTCAATCGAACTGGTGCAGTCACGCATCGCGGCGCTGCATGGCGGTGCCAAGGTCTCCCCGTTGACGGAAGCCAAGATCGTCCGGACGGACCGCACGATCCGAACTGTCGAAATGACTTCGATCCTGGTCGAAGACCACGGTGAGGTCTCGATCCTTGAGGTACTGCGCGACGTGACTGACCTCAGCCAAGTGCGTGCCGACTTGGCAGTCTCAAGGAGAACAGAGGAGCAACTCCACGCGCTGGCCCACATCGATTCGCTCACCGGCTTGCACAATCGTCGCAGCATCGATCAACACGTTCAGGAGAGCATGGCACGCACAAGGCGAAATGCATGCCCCATGGCCCTGATGTTCATTGATGTGGACCACTTCAAGCAAATCAACGACACCTACGGACACGGCATCGGCGATGGTGTATTGCAGGGGATCGCAACTCGAATCCATCGATGTGCTCGCGTCACGGACACGGTAGGGCGATACGGAGGGGATGAGTTCGTGATTGTCATCGAGGGCTTGCGCAGCGCTGAAGATGCCGAGATCGTCGCTCAAAAGATCCTTACCGAGATGGGGCCGCCGTTCGTGCTCGGCGAGGTCACCTTGCCTTCGGTCACTGCCAGCATCGGCGTCGCCTTTTACATGGGCGAAGACGTTGCTGTGGCCAAGGTAGTCGCCAGGGCTGATGAAGCGCTGTACCAGGCAAAGATTGCCGGTCGAGATACGTTTGTGGTGTCTCATTGGCACACCGAGGACGGCGACGAGGCTTCACTTTGATTGACCCCGCGCCAACGAGCCTGTCGGACAGCCGCTCTCGGGCAGTGGCTGTCAACAAACAGGCACTCTTAGCTGCATTCCCTCGGAGAAGGGTTGCCGTTCGAACCCCGAGAGGGAACGCTCAGTGTCGAGGTGCCTCTTGGGTGCCTCGCAGCAGCTGCGAGCTCCAAATCCAGGCTCCTGAACCGGACGGTGGGGAGCACCCGCTCCTGGCCGGCAGTGTGAATTGCTCATCGCCGCTGAAACCTGCCCTTGGCCGCACACGCTCTCGCATTGAAAGAGAGCTTCCCGGCGAGGTTGCGGAACTCACACTCCCGGCCAGAGGAACCTCGAGAGAGGTTGCTACCCGGCACTCAAGCGCGTCGCCGACGGCTTGTACTCTCAAATCGGGGCGTGTCGCAGAGTTCGAGGTCCTCGAGCCACTCTCCCGTCGGGCTCGGAGCGACGGTCGTGACACCGTCCTCTCGGTCAATGCGGCGCAGCCATCTTCTTGCGTATCTGCGCTCGCGTCTGCTCTGCGGCCGCCGAGAAAGGGCCGCCCAGGGCGACGGCTTCATTGATCAGCGCGAGCGCTTCCTCGTTGCGGTTCTGATCGGCCACCGCCTGGGCGAGGTTGTTCAGCGCGACGACGGATGTCGGGTGATGCTTCACGGCCTCACGCAGCACCGACTCCGCTTCCTGCAGATTGCCTTGTGCGTAGTCGACGTTGGCGAGACCGATCGCGCCATTGAGGCTCTCGGGCCAACGACGCAACGCCGCGCGGTAGGCCTCGCGCGTCGCCTTGGGCTCGGCCACGCGCTCCATGGCGACCACCGCTTGCAGCCAACTCGCTTCGTCGGCGGTCGCGGGAACGCGATCGGGCGGCAGCACGGCCAGCGCCCAATAGGCGCTTTCCTTCC
>DAIMIM010000120.1:0-9069 GCA_036722755.1 Caldimonas sp.
TCGAGCTCCTCAAGCTCGGCGTTGACGAAAATCCGAAGCGCCTGAAACGTGCGCGTCGCAGGGTTCTGGCCCGCCTCGCGGGTGCGCACCGCACGAGCCACGAGCTCGGAAAGTTCCCCTGTGGTTCGAACAGGGCTCCCGCTTTCGCGCCGAGCAACAAGCGCCTTTGCAACCTGGACAGCAAACCGTTCTTCCCCATAGTCGCGTATCACCTCGGCAATGTGGCGCTCGTCGGCGCGGGCAAGGAATTCGGCCGCGCTCTCACCGCGCGTGGTGTCCATCCGCATGTCGAGCGGGCCGTCGAAGCGAAAGCTGAAGCCGCGCGCCGGGTCGTCGATCTGCGGCGACGAGACGCCGAGATCGAGCAGCACGCCATCGACGGAGGTGATGCCGTGCGCAGCCAGCGTCGCCGCCATCTGCGAGAAGCTGGTGTGCGCGATCGAAAAGCGCGGGTCGCCGGCAAGATCGGCCGCGTCGGCGGCGCTGCGCACCGCTTCGGGATCGCGGTCGATCGCGACGAGCCGACCGCTCGGCGACAGTCGCGCCAGGATCGCCCGCGCATGGCCGCCGCGCCCGAAGGTGCCGTCGACGTAGGTTCCATCGGGCGTCGCGACAAGCGCATCCACGGCCTCGTGCAACAGCACGCTGACATGCCCCGTTGCGGCGGCGGGAGCGGTCATCAGAAACTGAAGCTCTTGAGGGAATCGGGCATGGCCGACTGCATCACCGCCGCTTCGTGCGTGGCGTGGCGCTCGGCATCCCAGAGCTCGAAGTGGCTGCCCATGCCCAGCAGCATCACCTCGCGCACGAGCCCGGCGGCGCTGCGAAGCTCGGGCGCGATCAGCACGCGCGAGGATGCATCGATCTCGACGTCCATCGCGTTGCCGAGGAAGACGCGCTTCCAGCCGCTCGAATCCATCGGAAGTGCCGCGACCTTGTCTCGAAACGTCTCCCACGCGGGACGCGGGAAAATCAGCAGCGAGCCCTCGGGGTGCTTGGTGACCGTGAGCTGGTTGACTCCCATCGCGGCCAGCAGTTCGCGGTGGCGCGCCGGCATCGCGATGCGGCCTTTGCCATCGAGCGTCAACGCTGCAGGGCCTTGGAATACAACGCTCGCCACAAAACCCCACCAAAGTGCACTTTGCGCCACTTTAGCGCAAGGGCCTGACAGGGTCAATCGCGACCGCCAACAAAAATCAATGGAATCAAGGACTTACAAGCGACAGCGAAGTCTCGGTCGCGGCGCCGGAAATGCCTTAAGAAATAAGGACTTGCGATTGAGTGTGAAAGACGTGGCTGAGGAAAGGCCCGTTCGGGCACTTGAAATTCAAGGCAGTCGCCTGAGGGAATACATCACGAACACGGCAAGTCGCCTACCGACCCGCGAACAACGGATGCAGATTGCCATGCTTGGCCTCGAACACGGGTGCGCCCTCGTCGACCTGCAGCGTGATTCCCAATGAGCGGGTCGCCAACAGCGCAGCGAAGTGGCAGCGCACCGCGTCCATCAACGCGCCGCCAGTCGTCGCGACCAGGTGCGGCGCCCGCCCTGGCGCGATGCGCACGTTGAGATAGACGAAGGCGCGATCCGGCGCACCGTCGGCGACCGCGAAAGCCGCAGCCGGGTACGCGAGAACGCGCGTGCCGCCGATCGGAAAGACGCGCTCTCCGGCGTCGTCGCGCTGGCCGCAGAGCACTTCTGCGAGCGAGGCGCAAAGCATGCCGATCCTGGCTTCGGGATCGAGGTTGGCGGTGTACTGGATGGTCAGGTGCGGCATCGCTTCTCCTTCATTGCATGTCATCGTCGCCACCGTGCAACCGACCGAGAAGATCGGAATCGGCGCATCGAAGCGAACCGTCCCCGACCCGCGCGCCGCCGCGGCCGTGGCGATGAAGGTGCGGATCTCGAAGCCGCCCTGTCCGGCGTCGCGGTAGGTGGCCTCGTCGGTGTACGAGAGCATGGCATCGCGGTCGTTGCCCGACCATTGGCGGAGGAACGCGCGGTCCCAAGCCTCGTTGATCTTGCCCGAGTCGGGTGTCACCGGCCAATGCGAGATGCCGCCGGTGCCGACCAGCGCGATCCGTTCCGGCGCCTCGTCGCAGGCGCGTCGCAACGCTTCTCCGAATGCCCAGGCGCGCCGCTGGATACGCATGTGCCTTCCCGGCGACGCCGTCAGCCGAACGGCGAGACGCCGATCAACCAGCGATGCGCCCAAAGAACGATCACGGCGTAGCTCAGCAGGCCGCCGACGACGGCAACGGCGTCGTTGATCGGCCGCGCCGGCGCCGCGGGCACGGCGTGCGCGTCGACGACTGAACGCCGCTTGACCGAGATGCGGTCGACGATCGCCCAGACGAGAAAGCTTGCGAACAGGATCACGTCGACAAGCGTTCCGTTGGCGAGAAGGTGCGCCGTCGCCCACAGCGTCACGGCGAGCAGCATCGGGTGCCTGGCGACGGTTCGAATGCGCCCGGGCAGGTAGGCCGCGAAGAGCAGCGGGAAGACCGGCAGCATCAACAACCACGCCACGTGGCGCAGCGCCAGGGGCGGTGTGTAGAGGACGACCGGATCGCGCCGCGCCATGCCGTAGCCGATGACGAGAAGCACCAGGCCGAGACCGGCCACGAGCGAGTAGAGGCCCTTCCAGGCTGCGTCGCCGCGCCTGGCGATCCACGCCTTGCGCCACGCCGGCGCCGCGATCGACACGCAATGCACGCCCAGAAAGAGCGCGAGGCCGGCAAGGAACAGGCTCATGCGGCGGATTGTCGCTCCGGCACGGGCAGGATCAGGCGCGGCTTGACCCACAGCCAGGCGATGACGCCGATGCTCATCATCGCCAGCGACGTGGCGGCCAGGGCGACGGTCGAGTGCATCACGAGCGGCGCGACGACGCCGGCGACCAGGCCGTTCGCGGAGCTGCCGACGAAGGCCTGCAACGACGACGCCATGCCGCGACGCTCCGGCACGAGATCGAGAACGAGCAACGTGACGACCGGAACCATCATCGCCCAGCCGAAGGAATACAGGCCGATCGGGATGAGCGCCCACCACACGGTCGGCACGAACAGCAGGTTGAGCACGAAGTTCGCGATCGACACGGTGCCCATGATGATGAAACCGTAGCGAATCTGCCGCGACGCCTTGACCGCGCCGGCCATGCGACCCGACAGGAATGCGCCGCTCATGATGCCGCCGATGCTGAGGAGAAAGAGCCAGAAGAATTCGCCGGGCGGAAGGCCGAGGTGCTCGCCGAGAAAGACGGGCGACGACAGCACGTAAAGGAAGACGCCGTTGAACGGGATGCCGCTGGCCAGGGCCAGCGTGAAAAAGCGCGGGTCGCCGCCCAGCGCCCAGTAGCCGCGCAGGAGATTTCTGACGTTGAACGGTTGGCGGTGCGTGTCGTGCAGCGTCTCTGGAAGCAGCTTGGCGATGGCGATGAGCAGCACCACGCCGATCACCGCCAGCAGCCAGAAGATCGCATGCCAGCCAACGTGCGTGAAGAGGTAGCCGCCCACCATCGGCGCGACCGCCGGGGCGACGCCGAAATAGATCGTCACCTGCGCCATCACGCGCTGCGCGTCGGAGGGATGGAACATGTCGCGGATGACCGCGCGCGAGACGACAATCCCCGCTCCCGCCGACATGCCCTGCACGGCGCGAAAGAAGACCAGGGCGCCGACGTGTTGCGACAGTGCGCAGCCGACCGAAGCGAGCGTGAAGCAGACGATGCCGCCGAGCACGACGGGCCGCCGACCGAAGCTGTCGGACAGCGCGCCGTGAAAGAGATTCATCACCGCGAAGCCGAACAGATACGCGGACAGTGTCTGCTGCATCTCGACCGGCGTCGCGCCGATCGCCAGCGAGATCCCCGTGAAGGCCGGCAGGTAGGTGTCGATCGAGAACGGGCCCAGCATGCCGAGGCAAGCGAGCAGCACCGCCAGGCCCCAGCTGGGGGCCTGCCATAGGGTGCGTGCGTCGGGGTTCATGGGCGCGAAAAGTGTGAAGCGAGCCGATAGGCCGGATTCTGTGCGGCCGCTGCGCCTTGCGACGCCGCGGCCGTGGCCGCCATTCCTCTGGGCCGGACATCGCTGCCCGGCTCGGTGCTACCTACCCGCCGGCTCGTGCGGAACCACACTTCGAAGCCGGAACCGAAGCCCCCGCCCACGCCGGCCTATTTGGTATTGCTGCGCGTAGAGATTGCCCGTTTCACCCGGCGCGCTCGCCTTGCGGCGGTCGCGCCGACTCGTCTCTGTTGCTCTGATCCTCACCTCGCGGTGGACAGCCGTTAGCTGCTACGCCGCCCTGTGCAGTCCGGACCTTCCTCCCGCTGCGCCCGAAGGCGCCGCCGGCGACGACCTGGCTCGCTTCACGGAGCGATTATCGGCGAGCGTCTCGATGGCTCGACGTCCCCAGGCGCCGCCCAGGGTGCACGCGCGGCGGATCGCGCCGGAACTGGTAAAATGCGCGGTTGCGGGGCCATGAGCGCCGCTCTGCAACGCGTCAACCGATCGCCGGTCGACGCGTTGTCATGTCAGGTCCCGCCCCCTGTGGTGCACATCGCACCGGACCGTCGAGCCCCAGAGGGTTCGCGGGCCGAGAACCGGGACTTGGTCTAGCCCCTTTCCCTCACTTGATCCGAAACGATTTCAGGAGATAAACAATGAACACCAAACTCGCTCTGGGCGCCGTCGCTGCGGCCGTCGCCGTGTTTTCGCAAGGCGCGTTCGCGCAAGCTTCGTCGCCGACGCGCGCCGAAGTGAAGGCTGAAGCCAAGACCGGCGCGCTCGCACCGGCCGGCCAGGGCCCGATTGCATCGCAGCCGATGAAGGGTTCGGACACCAGCCGCGCCGCACGCAAGTCGACGACCAAGATGGCGCGCGACGCCGGCACGCTGAAGCCCGCCGGCGAAGGTGCCGAGAAGAACACCGCGGTTCCGGGCAAGGGCTCGGTGACGACTCGCGCCGACCGCAAGGCGCAGACCAGGGCCGACGTCAAGGCTGGCAAGACGCAGCCCGCCGGCGAAGCGGCGCAGCCGGTCGGCGAGCCGCCGAAGAAGTAAGTCTTCTTCGCCCAACCGCGCCCTCGGCGGTTCTGAAGCGGCCCTTGGTGGCCGCTTTTGTTTGCCTCAGCCTTTCGCGCCGGTGCGGTACTGGACGGAATTCGGCTGTCCCGCGGGCAGCAGAACGAACAGTGCCGGATATTTCTTGAAGAGCCGCGTCGATGACGCGTTCTTCGCCAGCAGGCCGTCCTTGCGCAACGCCTCGGCGGCCTTGCGAAGCTCGACCTCGGCGCCGGACGCAAGTCCCGGCACGGACGACAGCCACTGCGCGACGTCGGCAGGCAATGCCGGCACGCGCGACGCGGGCGAGGCAGCGGCCGGCCGCGCAGCTGTCCGCGTGGCCTTCGCAGCGACTCGCTTCCTCGGCACCGGCACATCGACGAAATCGTCGTAGGCACGGTGCGATTCCGCGCCGGTCTTTCCTTCCTGCCCGACGCCTTCGACACGACAGCCGAGCTCGCGCAGATGCAGGACCAACGGCGCGAAGTCGGAATCGGAGGCGACGATCACGACCACGCGTGGACGTTCCTGGCTGCACAGCTGCACTGCATCGATGGCCAGCGCGATGTCGGTGCAGTTCTTGCCGGCCGTGGCGTTGACCATCGGCCGGATCGAATGCTCCTTCAGGAACGACAGGTTCTTGACCGCGAAATCGGCGCTGCAATAGCAACGCCGGACGTGCATGGTGCCGTGCTCGATCAGCTTTTGCGCCAGCGCGGCTTCGATCACCGGGATCGAGACGTTGTCGGCATCGATCAGGAAGAGCGTCCGGTCGCTGTTGCTCATGGTGTCGTCCTGTCGTTTCGGTTCGGGGCCGCGATTGCCCAGGCGAGTGTGTCGCCCGCGCGCAGCGGCTTGAGCTCGGCCTCGCCGAACGGCAAGGAATCCGGAAGCGTCGCGGGCCGCCGCTGCAGCGTCACCGTGCCGGCGTTGCGCTGCAAGCCGTAGAACGCAGCGCCGTGCAAGCTCGCGAACGCCTCGAGGCGGTCGAGCGCGCCGACTGCATCGAACGCCTCGGCGTAGAGCTCGAGCGCACTGAAGGCCGTGTAGCAACCGGCACATCCGCTGGCGTGCTCCTTCAGTGCGGCCGCGTGCGGTGCGCTGTCGGTGCCGAGGAAGAAACGGTCGCTGCCCGAGGTGGCCGCTGCGACCAGCGCGCGCCTGTGCTCTTCGCGCTTGAGAATCGGCAGGCAGTACCAGTGCGGACGCAGGCCGCCGATGAACAGTGCATTGCGGTTGTAGAGAAGGTGATGCGCCGTGATGGTCGCGGCTGTGCGTGCGCCGGCATCGGCGACGTACTGAGCACCTTCTTTGGTCGTGATGTGCTCGAGCACGATCTTCAGCGCCGGAAAGTCGCGGCGCAGCGCATGCAGGTGGCGGTCGATGAACACCGCCTCGCGGTCGAAGATGTCGGTGTCGGCGTCGGTCACCTCGCCATGCACGAGCAGCGCGATCCCTTCACGCTCGGCGGCCTCGAGAACGCGCGCGACCTTGCGCAGGTCGGTCACGCCGGCATCGCTGTTCGTGGTCGCGCCCGCGGGATAGAGCTTCATCGCCAGAACGCCGGCTTCGCGCGCGCGCCTCATCTCCTGCGGCGGCGTGGAATCGGTGAGGTAGAGCGTCATCAGCGGCTCGAACGAGAGGCCCGGTGGCACGGCGGCAAGGATCCGGTCGCGGTAGGCCATCGCCTGCTCGACCCGGACGACCGGCGGGCGCAGGTTGGGCATGATGATCGCGCGGGCGAACTGGCGGGCGCTGTGCGGAACGACGTCGCGCAGCACGGCGCCGTCGCGCACATGCAGATGCATGTCGTCGGGCCGGGCGATCGTGAGCTGGTCGAGCATCGGCGAATTGTCCCATTCGAAGCTCGTCCGGCGCGGGCCGATGCGCCGACCCACGTTTGCTGCCGGTGCTGCCGGTGCGGCGTTCGGCTTCGCCCTTGCGTCGGCCTAGCGGTCCGGCGAAACGAACGCGCGCATCACGGCAGCCGTACGCGTCTCCACACCGAGCTTTTCGTAGATGCGTTGCAAGTGCTTTTGCACCGTGCGGTGGCTGCAGTCGATGATCGTCGCGATGTCGCGATCGGTCTTGCCCGCCGCGAGCCACCGGTGCACCTCGCGCTCGCGGGGCGTGAGCGCACCGAGCGCATGCGCGACCTCACTGAGCGGGGCGTGGCGCTCGGCCGCCTCGAAGGTGGCGTAGAGACGCGAGAGCACGGGGCCGACGTGATCGAGCAAGCGGCAATCATCGTCCGAGAAGTCGCGACCACGACGATTGAGAACGAAGCTCACGAGCACGTTACGGTCGACCTTGATCGGCACGGCGACGACATGATCGATGCCGATGCGCCGGTAGTACTCGCAGTACAAGGCACTGTGCCGAAAGCGCGAGAAGGGAACCGAGTCGCTGACGCGGTGGGTGCCGCGGCCGCCCAGGTGAGCGTGATAGCGAACGAGCGGATGCTGCGAGAAGAATCGGTCGAAGCAAGCTCTGTCTTCGGTACCGAGCCGTGCATCGGGAAAGCCGACCACCTCGCGGCGCCCGGTGTCGAGGTGGCAGATCGACAGCGTGGTCAGCTCGCTGGCGACGAGCGACGGCAAGACGCGAACGCCCAGCCGCGAAAAGGCGGCCGCGTCGTGCGCCTCTTCGGCGACGGTACGCAGCGTCGCGAACCCTCGCTGCAACTCGCTGCGACTGAGCATGTCGGTGTCCTCTTCGTGTGCCTATGGCGTCTGCAGAAGCCCACCGCACCGGTACGCACGACTGCGTATGTCCTGCCGGCACGAAACGCATCAAAGTACTTCAAGCCCGGCGCTGCCGCAAGGAGAATCTCGATGAACGACAAGCTCGACGCCGACAGCCTCGCGAGACCCGGCAGCGCGCTCCTCGACCAGGTCACCTGCATCTTGCCGGTGAGGGACATGGCCCGGGCGCGCCGCTTCTACGAAGAGCGTCTCGGCCTGACTGCCGGCGCCGCCAAGCCGGACGGCAAGGTTGTCTACCGGATCGGCGCCACCGAGATTGCGCTATTTCCTCGGGCCGAGGGCACGAAAGCGACGCACACGGCCCTCAGCTTTCGCGTTCCGGACATCGTCGCGACGATCCGCGCGCTCGAGTCGCGTGGTCTTGTCTTCGCCGACTACGACCTGCCGGGCCTGAAGACAGTCGACCATGTGTGCGTTCTGGGAGCGGAGAAAGCGGCCTGGTTCAACGATTCCGAAGGCAACATCCTCTGCCTGCACGAAGACCTGGCCTGATCGCACGGCGTCGTCGACCCCGACACCAATACCGGGCGAAGCCGCTCAGTGCTGGAGGATCTTCGACAAGAACTCCTTGGCCCGCGGCGACCGCGCCTCGGTGTTGCCGAAGAATTCGTCGCGCGTGCAGTCCTCGACGATCTTGCCGGCGTCCATGAAGATGACGCGGTGCGCCACCTTGCGGGCGAACCCCATCTCGTGCGTGACGACCATCATCGTCATGCCTTCCTTGGCGAGCAGCACCATCACGTCGAGCACCTCGCCCACCATCTCGGGGTCGAGCGCCGAGGTCGGCTCGTCGAAGAGCATGACGATCGGATCCATGCTGAGAGCGCGGGCGATGGCGACGCGCTGCTGCTGGCCGCCCGAGAGCTGCCCGGGGAACTTGTCCTTCTGGGCGATCAGGCCGACGCGGTCGAGCATCTTCAGGCCGCGCGTCATGGCGTCGTCCTGCGAGCGATCGAGCACCTTGATCTGCGCCAGCGTCAGGTTCTGCGTGACCGTCAGGTGCGGGAACAGCTCGAAGTGCTGGAACACCATGCCGACGCGCGAGCGCAACTTCGGAAGGTCGGTCTTGCGGTCGGCGATCGAGATGCCGTCGACGACGATGTCGCCTTTCTGGAACGGCTCCAGGGCATTGACCGTCTTGATGAGTGTCGACTTGCCCGAGCCGGACGGGCCGCAGACGACGACCACTTCGCCCTTCTGGATCGCGGTCGTGCAATCGGTCAGCACCTGGAAGCTGCCGTACC
>DAIMIM010000121.1:0-8969 GCA_036722755.1 Caldimonas sp.
GGTCTGGTGGCGCTTCAGGGACTCGAACCCCGGACCTGCGGATTATGATTCCGTCGCTCTAACCGACTGAGCTAAAGCGCCTGAGCCCGCGAGTATAACGAGCCGATTCGGGCCGAGTACACCCGGGCGATCGGACCATCGCGTGCCGCCAGCAGGTCTTCCTCCGATTCCGACCGCGCCCCAAGTTTCATGTTCAGCTTCTTCAGGAAAAAGTCGCCGCCGCCAAGCGCCGCCGCGGTCTCGACCGCCGCAACCGGCGAACCCGCAAAGGGCGCGCTCGACTGGCTCAACGCCGATGTCGGCGAGCTCTTCTTCGGCAAGAAGGCGGTTGCGGAGACGAGCCCGGCGGCCGCTGCCGAGCCCGTCTCCGCCGTTGTGCCGGAGCTTCCCGGGCGAGAACCGACGGCAGCACCGACAGCACCCGCGCAATCGGATCGCAGCGACTGGCTTGTCAAGCTGAAGAGTGGCTTGCGTCGAACCGGGTCCGGCATTGCCGATGCGTTCGTCGCCGCGACGATCGACGATGCGATGTACGAGCACCTGGAGGTGGCACTCCTCCAGGCCGACGCCGGAATCGCCGCCACCCAGTTCCTGCTCGACGACCTCGAGCGTCGCGTGACACGCGCTCACATCAGGGAGCCGGCCGCCATGCGACGCCTCCTCGCCGATTGCATCGCCGATCTGCTCGCGCCGCTGGAGCGGCCGCTGGTCATCGGCGAGCATGTTCCCACCGTCATCATGGTGGTCGGCGTCAACGGCGCCGGCAAGACGACCAGCGTGGGCAAGCTAGCTCGCCATCTTCTCGACTCGAACCAGAAGGTCATGCTCGCCGCTGCCGACACCTTTCGCGCCGCGGCGCGCGAGCAATTGCTGGCCTGGGCCGAGCGCGCCGATGCAAGCCCGGGCGCCGGAGCCTCCGCGCCACGCCGCGGCGCCGCCGCGCGCATCGAGATCGTCAGCCAGGACGGCGGCGATCCCGCCGGCGTGACGTTCGACGCAGTCGTCGCCGGCAAGGCGCGTGGCTGCGACGTCGTCATCGCCGACACGGCCGGCCGACTGGCGACGCAGGTGCACCTGATGGAAGAGCTGAAGAAGATCCACCGCACGATCGGCAAGGCACAGGCTGGCGCACCGCACGAGGTCCTGCTCGTCATCGACGGCAACTCGGGCCAGAACGCGCTTGCCCAGGTGCAGGCGTTCGACGCTGCGTTGCAGCTCACGGGGCTCGTCATCACCAAGCTCGACGGCACCGCCAAGGGCGGCGTGCTGGCGGCGATCGCGCTCTGGTCGCGCTCCCGCGCGACGGCGTTGCCGGTCTACTTCATCGGTGTCGGCGAGAAGCTTGCCGATCTGCAGACCTTCCGGGCCCGCGAATTCGCCGATGCGATGGTCAGCTGAGGGGCGAGCGGAGCGTCCGCTTCAGCGGTCTTCCTGCGGCGGCAACACCGGCGACACCGATTCCTCGAGCTCGTCGAACCAGGTCGAGCCGGTCGGCTCGAGGACCTCGATCACTTCGCCCTGGGTCCAGTCGCGGTCGGTGTCGGCGAACGGGTCGGAGGCGGGCGCCGCAACGGTGGTGTCGGCCGCAGCGGCGACGACGCCCGCCGCCGCGAGCTCCGGCACCGGAAGGACAGGTCGCTTGGCCATGCTCGGCGGAACCGCCGGCGTCTTGGGAAGAATCTTGTCGCGGGCGGCTTCGATCGTCGGCAGCCGTTCCTCGTTCCAGACGTGGATCGGGATGTTGGCTGCCTGGAGGACGCGGCCGACGCGGTCGAGCCGGGCGCGGAGCTTTTCGCCGATCTGCTCGATCGGCGGCCTGATCTCGACCACGCCGACGACCTGCGAGGTGACGTCGCAGATCACGAAGTCGACGCACTGGCTGCCGAGGCGCCGCATCCACTCGGCATACGAGTTGCGCTTCGGAACGTTCAGAAAGCGAGCGATCGGGACTTGCGCAAGGATCATGTAGCCGGGCAGCGCCAGCTTCAGCGTGCTGAATGCCAGCCGCTCCTGCGATCGCAGGATGCGCGTCGGCTCCGGCGGCCAGGCGGCGAGGGTGTCGAGACGCTCGGCGGGTGCCTCGGGCCGCTCGGTCGGGCCGGTGCGCCGCGCCAGCCACCAGACGAGCGGCAACGCGCAGAACAGCGCGACCACGGAAATCAGGTACGGATCCATCACATCGCCTTTGCTGCCGGGAAGGGTGACACGAGGACGGACGGTGGGCTCAGCGCATTCCCCCGAAGCCCTTCATGCCGCCCATCCGCTTCATCATCTTCATCATGCCGCCGCCCTTCATCTTCTTCATCAGGTCGCGCATCTGCTCGAACTGATTCAGCATCCGGTTGACTTCCTGGACATGAACGCCGGCGCCGCCCGCGATGCGGCGCTTGCGCGTCGCCTTCAGCAGGTCCGGCTTCCTGCGTTCGAGCGGCGTCATCGAACAGATGATTCCTTCCATGCGGCGAACGTCGCGCTCGGCGCGCTCCATGTCCGCCGGGCCGAGGTTGGCCGCCTTGCCGGTGAGCTGGGAGGGTAACTTGTCCATCAGGCCGCCGAGGCCTCCCATCTTCTTCATCTGTGAAATCTGCGACAGGAAGTCGTTCAGATCGAAGGTGTCGCCGGCCTTGACCTTGTCGGCGAGCCTTTGCGCCGCGGCGACGTCGACCGACTTCTGCACTTCCTCGACCAGGCCGACGATGTCGCCCATGCCGAGGATGCGGCCGGCATGGCGCTCGGCGTCGAAGACCTCCAGTCCGTCGAGCTTTTCGCTCGTCCCGGCGAACTTGATCGGCGCGCCAGTGATCGCGCGGACCGACAGCGCCGCACCGCCGCGCGAGTCGCCGTCGAGCTTGGTCAGGACGATGCCGGTCAGCGGCAGCGCCTCCTTGAACGCCTTCGCCGTGTTGATCGCGTCCTGGCCCTGCATCGCGTCGACGACGAAGAGCGTCTCGACCGGCGTGAGCGCGGCATGCAACTCGCGAATCTCCGCCATCAGCTTCTCGTCGATGGCCAGGCGACCGGCGGTATCGACCAGCAGCACGTCGAAGTAGTGGCGCTTGGCGTGATCGAGGGCCGCGGCCGCGATGGCGAGCGGCGTATCGCTCGGGCTCGACGCGAACCACTCGGCGCCCGCCTGCTTCGTCACCAGTTTGAGCTGCTCGATCGCCGCCGGCCGATAGACGTCGGTCGAGACGGTCAGGACTTTTTTCCGACGCTTCTCGATCAGGTGCTTGGCCAGCTTGGCCGTCGTCGTCGTCTTGCCGGCGCCTTGCAGGCCGGCCATCAGGATCACCGCCGGCGGCTGCGCCTTCAGGTCGAGTTCGGCGACACCTTCGCCCATGGTCGAGGCCAGCTCGCGATTGACGATGCCGACCAGCGCCTGGCCCGGCGACAGCGAGCCGGTGACTTCCGCGCCCAGCGCGCGGGTCTTGACGCGGGCGATGAAATCGCGAACGACCGGCAGCGCGACATCGGCCTCGAGGAGCGCCACGCGCACTTCACGCAGCATGTCCTGAACGTTGTCTTCGGTGATGCGGGCCTGACCACGCATCGTCTTGACGAGGCGGCTCAGCCGATCGGTGAGTGCAGATGCCATCCGACGAGCGCCCGGCCGCTTGGGCGTGGGTGCGAAAGTACACTTGGGCGATGATTCTATCGTTCGGCCCCGACGCGGCGGCCCTCTCGCCGGCCGCGCTCGCACTGGCGTTGCCGAGCGTCGTCGCGCTGGCCTGCTACGTCGCGGCAGCAATGCCGGGCGAGCGTTTTTCGGCGGGCTTGCGCCGGGCTCTGCTGGTCGGCTGGATCGCCCAAGGCCTGTCGATCGTCATCGACGTCACCGGCATCGGCTCGAATGTCGCCGGCATCCGTTTCGGCTTTGCGCCGGCCCTGTCGATCACGCTCTGGACGGTGCTCGCGGTCTACGAGCTCGAGAGCCAGTTCGTTCCCTTGCCCGGCGCGCGCCGGGCGCTCGCGTCCTGCGGCGTCGTCGTGGTCGTGCTGGCCTGGATCTTCCCGGGCCAGGTGCATCCGCAGGCCGCATCGGTGTGGGCGCCGCTGCATTGGCTGCTCGGCATCGCGTCGTACGCGCTCTTCGGCGTGGCGGTGCTGCACGCGCTCCTGCTCAGCCGCGCCGAGCGGCAGATGCGACGCACCGCGCTCGCCCCGGGCGCGCCGACGGCGGGACTGCCGATCCTTCGGCTGGAGCGCCTGACGTTTCGTTTCGTCGCCGCCGGATTCGTGGCGCTCTCGGCGGCGATCGTTCTCGGCGCCTGGTTCACGGTGCCGTGGCGCTGGGATTCGAAGAGCCTGTTCTCGATCCTCAGCTGGATCGTCTTTGCCGGTCTGCTGGCTGGCCGGCGTGCATTCGGCTGGCGCGGGCCCAAGGCGGCAAGTTGGCTCTACGCCGGTGCGGCGTTGCTGCTGCTTGCCTACGTCGGCTCGCGCTTCGTGCTCGAGGTGATGTTGGGCGGCAGCCCGCCGGTCACCTGATGATCAAGATCGTTCTCTTTGTCGGTGCGGTGTTCGTCTTGCTCTGGCTGCTGCGAAGCGGAACGAGTCGTCGGATGCCTCCGCCCCGGGCGCCCGATCCCCGCGACGTCGCGACGCCGCAGCAGATGCTTGCCTGCGCGCACTGCGGCGTCCACCTGCCGCGCGACGAGGCGCTGCCAGGGCGCGGCGGCGTC
Source organism: Caldimonas sp. (assembly GCA_036722755.1). GTDB lineage: Bacteria > Pseudomonadota > Gammaproteobacteria > Burkholderiales > Burkholderiaceae_C > Schlegelella_A. The sequence goes on from DAIMIM010000121.1 coordinate 4,683, forward strand.
TTTTGCAGCGAGCCGCATCGCGCCGCCTACGAGCGCGAGCACGGCAACGGGTGATGGATACCCGCCTGCCTGACGACGCGGATGGTCGCCGCCGGGCGCCGAGCAGCGTCCCCGGAGACATCGGCAAAGGCACGTCGACCGGGGCGCGGCCGCAGGCGAGCGACGAGTCATGGTTTGGCGGTTTCGCCGCAACCGGCGACGCCAGTTCGCTGATCGACGATTCGCGCTTCGCCGCGTCTTGGCAGACCGACGCGGAGACGCCTCTGGGGCGAGTGCCGCGCGGCGTCGGCTCGAGCACCTTCGAACGCATCTATCGCGCCTTCATCGCCGCCCGCGCCGCGCTCGGCGTCGCACTGGTCGCGACGCTGGCGGTCGCCAGCCTCTTCGGCTTGCGGCCTCCGGTCGCGATCGCCGTCCTGAGCGTCGTGTACGCCTCGCTCGCCATCAGCATGTGGGTGCTGCCGCGGTTTCGCCGCGGTGCGGCACCTCACACGCTGGCGCGACTGCGCAGCCCGCAATGGATCGCCACGATCGGCGCCGACCTTGCGTTCTTCATCGGCCTGCACGTCGCCTCGCCCGGATCGAGCTTCAACTACGTCGCCTTGCTCGTCATGCCGGTGCTGATGGCCGGCGTCATGACGCCGCGCGTCCTGGCCCTCGGCACGGCGGCGCTGGCGACGCTCGCATTGCTGGTGACGGCCTGGCTCAGCGTCGTCTCTGGGGGCGACGCGACGCTGCTGATGACGCAGGCTGGGCTTGCCGGAAGCGGCTTTTTCGTCGTCACCGTGCTTGCCGGCGAGCTCGCCGGACGGATCGCGCGCGAGGAGCTCAGCGCGCGCGGCAGCCTGGAGATCGCGCGCCAGCAAGCGCAACTCAATCGGCTCGTCATCGAGGAGATGGAAGACGGCGTGCTGGTCGTCGATCGAGCAGGCAAGGTGCGCGCCGCCAATCCGTCGGCGCGTCGGCTGCTCGCGCCGGAGGGAACCAGCCGGGCCGCGCCGTTCCAGCTGCGCGGCGTGCCCGCCTGGGGCACGCTCGTCGATGCGGTCGGTCGGGCCTTCGTCGAAGGTACTTGGCCCGAGGCCGGGCGCGACGTCACTCTGCAGTTCGCGCCCGACTCGCATCGCAGCCTGCGCGTTCGCGCCCGCTTCCTGAAGAAGCGCGAGCCGCGCGCGAGCGAGGAGATGGTCGTGCTCTTCCTCGAAGACGTTCGCAACGTGCAGGCGCGAAGTCGGCAGGAAAAGCTCGCGGCCATGGGCCGCGTGTCTGCCGGCATCGCTCACGAGATCAGGAACCCGCTCGCCGCCATTGCCCAGGCCAATGCGCTTCTGTCGGAAGACGCGACCGACCCGGCCCAGCGCCAGCTCATGCACATGGTCACCGAGAACGTCGAGCGGCTCAAGCGCATCGTCGATGACGTGATGGACGTGACGCCCAGGCGGGTGCAAGACGTCGGCGCCGTCGATGCGACCGCGCAGCTCGCGTCCGTCTGCAGCGAATGGGCCCAGGCCGCCGGCGTGCAGCTCGGCGAGCACAGCGTCTTGCGCGTCGAGCTGCCGGCCGAGCCGGTGGGCGTGGTGTTCGACGCCGAGCACCTGCGCCGCGTTCTGGTCAACCTGCTCGACAACGCGCGCCGTCACGCCAGCCATCGCCCCGGCGCCATCCTGCTGTCGCTGCGGGCGAGCGGCGAAACGAGCGCGGAGTTCAGCGTCCTGTCCGATGGCGCGCCGATCCCGGCCGACGTCGAACCGTATTTGTTCGAGCCCTTTTTCTCGACCCGCAGTCGCGGCGCCGGCTTGGGCCTTTACATTTGCCGGGAGCTCTGCGAGAGATACGGGGCGCGCATCGACTACCGATTGCTTGCGGCCGACGCGCCGCGCCGCAACGACTTCTCCGTCGACATGCGGCGCACCGAATTGCAACCTGCCGAAGCACGACTGCAACTGACACCATGACCCATCCGACGCTGCCGACGACCCAGGAGGGCGCACGTTGACAACCGCCTCGCACTTCAGCCTGCTGGTCATTGACGACGAGCCCGATCTCAGGACGCTCTACGAGCTGACGCTGCTGCGCGAAGGCTACGACCTCGACACGGCCGGCACCGTGCAGGAAGCGCTGCTGCATCTGAAGGACCGCACTTACAGCGCCGTCATCACCGACATGCGACTGCCCGATGGCTCCGGCCTCGATGTGCTGCGCTGGCTCGAAGAGAGCGGCCGGCGCGAAAAGACGATCGTCATCACCGCGTACGGCTCGTCGGAAAACGCGGTCGAAGCACTGAAAGCCGGCGCCTACGACTATTTGACCAAGCCGGTCGATCTCAAGCAGTTCCGCGGCGTCGTCGCGTCGGCGCTCGGCCGCGGCGGCAGCGGCCCGACCGTCGATCCGGCGAGCCTGCCGTCGGAGCTGCTGCATCGGGCGGCGGCCCCGCCGAGACCGGCGCGCGTCGTGCCGGCGGCGGTCGTCCCGGTCAGCCAGGCGCTCGGTCGCATGGCGGGCAATTCGTCGGCCATGCAGCAGGTCCGCTCGCTCGTCGAGAAGGTCGCGCGCAGCATGGCTCCGGTGCTCGTCAGCGGCGAATCCGGTACCGGCAAGGAACTGGTGGCGCGGGCGATCCACGAAGTCAGCGTGCGCGGTGCGATGCCCTTCGTTCCGGTCAATTGCAGCGCCATTCCGGAGCAGCTTCTCGAGGCAGAATTTTTCGGCTACCGCAAGGGTGCCTTCACCGGCGCGAACGACGATCGCGAGGGATTTTTCCAGGCCGCCAACGGCGGCACGCTGTTTCTCGACGAGATCGGCGACCTGCCGCTGTCCATGCAGTCGAAGCTCTTGCGCGCGATCCAGGAGCGCTCGGTGCGCCCGGTCGGCGCCGTGATCGAGCAGCCTGTCGATGTGCGCCTGCTCAGCGCCACGCACAAGGACCTCGGCGCCGAAGTCCAGCTCGGCCAATTTCGGCAGGATCTCTACTACCGGCTCAACGTCATCCAGATCAGGGTGCCGCCGCTGCGCGAACGTCTCGAGGATTTGATGGTGGTCAGCGAGCGCGTCCTCGAGCGCCTGGCGCGCGATGCCGGCGTCTGGCCGGCGCCTCGTCTGACGCGCGATGCGCTGGTCCACCTGGCCCGCTATCCGTTTCCCGGCAACGTTCGCGAGCTCGAAAATCTCCTCCACCGCGCCGTCGCGCTGTCGGGTGCGGAGGAGCTCGACGTCTACGACCTCGGCCTGCCCGAATCGGTTTTCACCGACAGCGCCCGGGCCGAGCTCGATCCGCTGTCGGCGGATCCGGCCGATCGAGCGGCCGACGCAGCGCGTGGCGCGGCGTTGCTGGCGGTCGAAGAGCCCCTGCCGAGCGACCTCGCGAAATATCTCGATGACGTCGAGCGCGACATCCTCGTGCGTGCGCTCGAGCACTACCGGTTCAACCGGACTGCCGCCGGCATCAGCCTCGGCTTGTCGCTGCGGCAGATGCGCTACCGCATGGCGCGCCTCAACGTCAACGTCGGCGGCGATTCGGGCGCGGGCGACCGCGAGTGAACGCGGCGCGCGCGCAGCGCGGCGCTTCGTCCGGTTGGCGCGACGGCTGGCTGGCCGACGCCGAGCGCAGGGAGTCGCCGAACTTCGGGCCACGCCCTGCGGGCGTTCCAGTCGATCTGATCGTCGTCCATTCGATCAGCCTGCCGCCTGGCGAGTACGGCGGCGACGCCGTCGAGCGGCTCTTCTGCAACACGCTCGACCCCTCGGCGCATCCCGCCTTCGCGGCCCTTCGCGGCCTTCGCGTCTCGGCCCACTTCCTGGTCCGCCGCGATGGCACGCTGCTGCAGTTCGTCTCGTGCGGCGAGCGCGCATGGCACGCCGGCGCGTCGACATGGCGGGGGCGCCGGGACTGCAACGACTTCTCGATCGGCGTCGAGCTCGAGGGCCTCGAGGGCGATCCGTTCGAGGCGGCCCAGTACGAGCGGCTCGCTCGGATCGTCGGCCAGTGCGCCAGCCAGGCTGACCGAGTACCGCGGCCAGCCCCAGGCCTCGTCTGGCCGGCCGAGCGGCAGCTGGTAGCCGTCGTAGACTAGGTCCTGGTCCGGCACCTCGTCCACCGAGGCGCCGAAGCGGAACAGCCGGACGCCGAACCGCCGGTGCCCGGTTGACACGTGCAGCATCAGGTCGTCGCCGGCTCGCACGGTCAGCGGCCAGGCATAGCAGCGGGTCACGCGGCAGCCCTTTCTCTCGTCGGCATGGCAGGCATCGTCAGCTGGCGGCCGTGCCTTGGCTCACCGGCCACGGCCCGCT
>DAIMIM010000122.1:0-1777 GCA_036722755.1 Caldimonas sp.
CATCTTGATGAGCTCGGAGACGTGGATCAGCTTCAGTTCGGAGAGGTGCATGGAGTGGGCGACGACGAAGGTCGCGAGGATGAACTCGGGCGCGATGCCGGCATGTGGAGCCGGATGCAGGAGCGGGCCGCGTCGATGGCGGCCGAATCAAAACAGCAGGGTCAGCGGAGAAGCAGGGGCGACTCGCCGCGGGCCGGACAGCGGACGCGAGCCGATCGGGTCGATCGAGCCCGGCGCGTACCGGCTTTGTCTCTGGAGGGGAGGCCGCATCGTCGATGCATGCCGTCCCCGCTATGAAGCGAGATTATAGGTGACTGTCGATGAACGCCGTCAACTGGGCCTTGGAGAGGGCGCCGACCTTGGTCGCGGCGAGCTCGCCGTCCTTGAAGAGCATCAGCGTCGGGATGCCGCGGATGCCGTACTTGGCGGGAATGTCGCGGTTTTCGTCGACGTTCATCTTGGCCACGCGCAGCTTGCCGTCGTAGGTCTTGGAAACCTCGTCGAGGATCGGCGCGATCATCTTGCACGGACCGCACCACTCCGCCCAGTAGTCGACCAGCACGGGCGTGCCGGCTTCGATGACATCGGCGTTGAACGACGCGTCGGATGTGTGGGTGATCAGCTCGCTGCTCATGGTGGAAATCCTTGTGCCTGACCCCGAGATAGGGACAGGAGCGCCATCTGCAAGATTGATCGCGAAAGGCACAATGATTCTGGCACAAAGCCCCGCCCGCAGCGGGGCATGAGAAGGCTCGTTTCCTTATGGCGGCGATAGCTCGCAGGACCGTCGACAGCGCGGCGTATCCGTCTGCGCAGGTGGCCGAGGTCTGGCGAACCGTCGCGGCCCAGACAGTGGCGTGGTCGAGCGAGACCGGCGTCGCCTTGCGCGACGTGGTCGTGCTCGTTCCCTTCGTCCAGCTTCTGCCTTTGGCGCGCCTTGCCCTCGCTGACATCGGATCCTGGATGCCACGCGTCGAGACCACGCGCAGCCTCGCCGCCACGCTCGGCCCACCGGAACGCATCGTCGCCGGTTCGCCGAGTCTCGATGCGGCGCTCGACCGGATGCAGGCGCGTCAGATGCTCGCGCGGCAGGGCTGGGCGGCGACGTGGCGGCGACGCGATCCGCGCGGCTTCGAGCGCGCCGCGGCGCGACTGGTCGCGACCAGCCACGAGCTCGTCGCTGCGGTGTCGCGCGTCGCGCCATCCAGTCGCGATGCCTGGTGGGACAGCGCGCGCGAATCCTTGCGCCTCGCCGCTGGTCCGGGAGCGCGCGAGCGTGCGCTGGCCCAGATCGCGCTCGAGTGGGCGGCGCTGGCGCCGCCTGCCACCACCGATCGACTGTTCTCGCTCGCGCCATCGGCCTGGATTTCGGTCCAGGCCGGCGGCCCCGACGCGCTGGTCGTCGCGCTGTTCGATGCCGCGACCGCGCCGTGTCTGGTCATCGACACCGACGCCGCGCTCGACGCACCATTCGCCCGGTTCGGCGCCGACGACGCGCCGGCGCTGGCCGTTTGCGCAAGCTTCGAAGACGAGGCCGAAGCGACCGTCGCGCAGATCTTCGAGCACCTTCGGCGCGACCAGCGGCCCGTCGCCTTGATCGCCCAGGACCGCGTCCTGGTGCGTCGCGTCCGCGCCTTGCTCGAGCGCGCGGGCACGTCGCTGCTCGACGAGACCGGCTGGAAGCTGTCGACGACGCGCGCCGGCGCGACCGTCATGGCCTTGCTGCAGGCGGTCAAGCCGGGCGCTTCGACCGATGCGTATCTCGATTGGCTGAAGG